>JAFAFM010000312.1 GCA_023423495.1 Armatimonadota bacterium | reverse complement strand
GCCGCATCCTGCGGCGCGACCCCCAACTTAGAGCACGCTAACAGGTACAGATCGGGCGCGGGTTTCGCGAAAGCGACGTGGTCCGCACACGCAATGAACGAGAAGGCACCTGATAACTTGAAGTGCTCCAACAGCGGCAGAACCCAACTCTCGTAAGAACTCGAAGCAATTGCAAGCGGGATGCAAGCTGCGCGAGCGTTTGAGATTAATTCGTAGATTCCCGTGCGTAGGTTGGACGAATAGATGATCTTCATCCGGTGGGCTTCATGTTCGGCCCGGATTTCGTGCCGCGAAACGGGCGCTCCAGCCAACTCCTCGAGCAGTTCGACCGGTGATTGGCAGATGTCCGCGGCACCTCGTCCAATCGCATTCATCCAGTAACTGTCTGGCAAGTCCACGCCATGTTTTCTGAAGATGCGCTGCCAAACTTGGATTTCGGGGGTTTCCGTGTCGACGATGGTGCCGTCAAAGTCCAGTACAAGGGCGCGGATCACAACATAAGTTTAGCGGCCCGAAGGGCGATGCCCACCGCCGGTAAGCGGTACCCTCAGTTCCGATGAGCGTAGTGCGAGTAGTTCCCCTCGGAGGGGTTGGCGAGATCGGGAAGAACTGTACCGTTGTGGAACAGGGAGAAGACCTAGTCGTGATCGACTGCGGCCTTTCCTTTCCGAACGAGGAAATGCTGGGGATCAACATCGTCATTCCCGATTTCCGGTATCTCATCGAGAACAAACATCGCATACGGGGCATCTTTATTACGCACGCCCACGAGGATCATGTCGGTGGCTTGCCATACTTGATGCCCCACGTGGAGTGTCCACTGTATGTCAGTGAGTTCACGCACAGCCTGCTAAAAAGCAAGTTGGATGAGAAAATCCCGGCGACGAAAGTCGACTATAAGATTTTCAAACCGGGGGATATTTTGGAAGCTGGCAGTTTGAGTGTTGAGCCCGTCCGCATCACCCACAGCATTCCCGAATCGTGTAGCATGGCCGTGCGTACTGCCCACGGCATTGTCTTTTTCACCGGCGACTTCAAGTTTGACTTTACGCCCGTAGATTCCAAGTTAACGAATATCACTCGAATCGGAGAGATTGGCCGTGAGGGCGTTTTGCTTCTGCTGAGCGACTCCACGAACGTCGACCGGCCGGGCTGGGGTCCTAGTGAGCGGCGGGTAACCGAAGGTCTGCAAAACGTCTTCATGCGAGCCCAAGGTCGGATTCTGCTGACCACATTCGCAAGCAATATCCACCGCATGCAGCAATTGTTTGACGTTGCAGCGGAGTACGGCCGCAAGGTGGCCGTAGTTGGACGTCGCATGGAAGCAAACCTGGACATTTGCGAGCGCATGGGTTATGTGCGGATTCCAAAAGGCACACGCATCGGCCTGCAGGACATGAAGATGTACCAGGACAACCAAGTTGCCATCCTGACGACGGGAAGTCAGGGAGAGCCGATGTCAGCGCTGGTGCAGATGTCTAAGGGAGAATACGGGCGACTGCAAATTAAGCCCGGCGACACGCTTATTTATAGCGCGAGGCCCATTCCCGGAAACGAGGGAGCGATCTGGAGAACAATCAATCGGTTGTTCCGGCAAGGATGCGATGTCATTTATGATTCGCCATCGCCAATCCATGTGAGTGGTCATGCCTACCAAGAGGAGTTGAAGATGATGATCAACCTCACAAAGCCTTACTACATAGCGCCTGTTCACGGAGAGCCCCGGCACCAACACCTCTACAACCAAATTGCGCATGAAATGGGCTATCCGGAGTACCGGCTGTTTACGTTGTCGGATGGTGACGCTCTAAATATGGACGAGACTCAGGCGAACATCGAGAAGGATGCGGTGCCGTTTGGACGTGTGCTGGTGGACAACACCGGTGCAATCGGTGTTTCGGACGAAGTGCTAAGGGATCGGTACAACGTGTCCAATGATGGAATGGTCGTCGTGACGATTGCGCTCGACGTCGAAAAGGGCGAGATCGTATCTGATCCTATTTTGCAAAGCAGAGGGTTCCATGGCCCGGACGGTACCTTGGAATATGCCTTTGACCTTCTTTGCGATGCTTTGCATGCATTGAGCCGGGATGAGCTAAAGGATGTGGGGCGCGTTCGCTCAGACGCCGCGGACGTGGTCAAACGGGGCATCCAGAAGAAGGCCCAGCGAAGGCCGCTTGTTTTGCCGATGGTGATTGAGATCTAGCGTAGTTGCCCTAGGAAGCGTCGCATTGCTTCCAGGGTTTCTTCACTGACGTGGTGCTCAATCCCTTCCGCGTCGATTTCGGCGATCGCATCTGACACCCCAAGCTTCACGAGGAAGGCAAGGACGAGCTCATGCCGAGCACGGGAATGAACTGCTAAATGACGACCCTTTTCGGTTAGAAAGATGGACCGATACGGTTGAGTTGTAACGTAGCCTTCACGCTGTAGACGCTGGATCGTTTTAGAAACGGTGACGTGGCTAAGCCCCAACCTTTCAGCGAGATCGACGGCGCGGGCTTCGCCTTTTTCGGAAATGAGGGATTCAATCAGCTCCACGTAATCCTCCGCGTTCTCGCGGCTGTGGTCGCTGCGAGTTCGGTGGAAACGGTCAGCGGAGGATTGCGAAGGCATAAGAGCATTGTAGCTTCCCAGGTAAAAGTCGCGGGTTGGGTAGTCTTTTACGGTTCAGGATGAACGATCCGGCAGAGAAGCATGGGAACACCCTACATCGCTTACCAGAACGCCGAAGTACGTTATACGGATTTGGTTCACGGGCTCCGCGGCGTCAACTTAAACGTAGAGCGCGGCGAGTTCGTCTTTTTCGTAGGTCGTACTGGAGCCGGGAAAAGCACGATGCTTAAGCTCCTTACCCGTGAGGCTCACAACACGTCCGGCAAAGTGATTTTCGACGGTCGAAATCTTAGCGAAATGCCCGATTGGAACGTGCCGGCGCTGCGGCGAGAAATGGGAATCGTGCCGCAAGATTTCGCCCTTCTGCCGCGCAAACGAGTCTGGGAGAACGTTGCTTACGCCATGCGGGCGGTCGGTCAGACTCGAAAAGAAGTGCGGCAACGGGTGCCGGAAATCTTGGAGCAGGTGCGAATAGGACATCGGGCGGACGCCTTTCCGCACGAACTCAGCGGGGGTGAGCAACAGCGAGTTGCCATTGGTCGGGCTTTGATCAATAAGCCAAGCCTCTTGCTGGCGGATGAACCCACCGGAAACCTGGACCCCGAGCACTCTTGGGAGATCATGGAGTTGCTCCGGGATCTGAACCTAAAGGGGACGACGGTGCTGGTAGCGAGTCACGACATTCTGGTCGTGAGGCGCATGGGCAAAAGGGTGGTTGAATTAGAATCGGGTCAGATCATCTCCGACTCCGTTTCGGAGGCGACTGATGCTTGATCGTCTCCAATTCCTATTCTCCGAAGGTTTCCTGGCGCTTCGTCGCAATGGCTGGATGACCTTTGCCGCAATCACCACGGTGGCGGTGGCGCTCTTTCTCATTGGCGGATTGGCCTATATCTACGGCCAGTTAAGGT
>JAFAFM010000068.1 GCA_023423495.1 Armatimonadota bacterium | reverse complement strand
CAAGTACTCTGTGATGCGGATTGGGGGCACTCTCTTCGCACGGCATCAAGTCCTAGGGAAGGAGTGGATGCTTAAGGTGCCCTATGTCGGCGAAGGGCAAAGTTGGCCTCAAGAATGGATAGCTGAGGAGGCAAAGTTCTTGGAAACAAATCCGCATCTTTCCAAAGTGCGGAGCGTTTTCGACCTGGCCGGAATTCAGTATGGACGTATCGACTACGGCATCAAAGGCGGCCGTGTCCAAGTGTGGGAGATCAATACGAATCCCGTTTGCATCACCCCTCTCGGCAAGCAGATTCCGGAACGTGAGAGGTTCGATGACATCGTTCTGAAGCGATTCGACGAATGCTGGCAGGCGATTGATTGTCGGCACTCGCCCGGTCCTCCGTTGAAATTCTCCGCCTCTCTAAAACAGATATTCAGCCAACCCAGAGACGAATGGGCATGGGGCTAGATCGAATCGAGGAGCTGTTTCGGGCCAACTCTTGGGAACCATTCGAATTCCAGAGAGAGGTTTGGCAGCAATACCGAGCGGGCAAAAGCGGCCTCATCCACTCCGCCACTGGAACCGGAAAAACCCTTGCCGCCTGGCTCGGACCTGTGTCCGAAGCATTAGAAACAGGAGATATATCCCCGGGCATCCGAGTGCTTTGGATAACGCCTCTACGGGCGCTTTCAAACGACACCCAGCGCTCGCTGATCATGCCATTGGAAAAGCTTGCGCTGCCGTGGAGAGTTGAGGTCCGGACTGGCGACACGACCACCGCCGAACGTAAGCGCCAAAACGAAGAACTGCCGCACGCCCTCATCACGACCCCCGAAAGCCTGAGTTTGCTCCTGAGTCGGCCAGATCACCGGCAGTTGCTCGCAACCCTGAAATGCATTGTGGTCGATGAATGGCATGAGCTTTTGGCATCCAAGCGTGGCGTCATGGCCGAGCTTTGCTTGGCACGACTCAGACGCATTGCCCCCAACTCCCGCACATGGGGCATTTCGGCCACTCTCGGCAACCAGTTGGAAGCGCTGCAAGTCCTGCTTGGCAACGCTTATGACCCGGATAATTGCGTCCTGGTGAAGGGGGACCTTCCGAAAGAGATTCTGATCGCGTCCGTCTTGCCAGAAACGATCGACAGATTCCCCTGGGCGGGCCACTTTGGCACCCAGATGATCGCCAAGGTTGTCGAAGCCATCGAAGGAAGTGAAAGTTGTTTGGTGTTTTGCAACACCAGGGCGATGGCTGAGCTTTGGTTCCAATCCATCTTGGGAATGCGCCCTGATTGGAAGGGGAAGATCGAACTGCACCACGGTTCGCTGGACCGCGAAGTTCGGGATGCCGTCGAGGAAGGTCTGAAGGCAGGGTTGCTCAGAGCGGTCGTTTGCACGTCTAGCCTGGATTTGGGCGTCGACTTTTCTCCAGTCGATCGAGTCATCCAAGTTGGATCCCCGAAAGGTGTAGCCCGGCTACTCCAACGCGCGGGCCGAAGCGGCCATCGTCCGGGCGTGCCATCCACCGTTTACTGCGTGCCCACACATTCCATGGAGCTCATTGACATCAGCGCAGCCCGGGAGGCGGCGTACGCCGGCAAGATCGAGAGCAGGGAAGGGCTGAAGCGTCCGCTCGATGTGCTTTCCCAGCATGTTGTCACGATCGCCCTTGGCGAAGGATTTTTTGAACTCGATCTCAGGGAGGAAGTGAGGTCCTGTTCATCCTATTTCTCCTTAACCGACCAAGAATGGTCGTGGGTGATGGACTTTGTCGTCCGGGGCGGCAGCGCCCTTCAGGCTTACCCTGAATTCCGCCGAGTTGTGGAGCAAGCTGACGGCTCGTATCGGGTCGAAGACAAGCAGATTGCATTGCGCCACCGACTGTCCGTCGGAACGATCGTAAGCGACCTGGCTCTAACCGTTCAGTATTGGAAAGGGTCCAAACTCGGCACGGTCGAAGAGTCATTTCTGTCGCGACTCAAGCCAGGTGATCGGTTCATATTCTCCGGAAAACCGTTGGAATTCCTTAGAATCCGAGATTCCGTGGCCTACGTGAAGCCTGCTCCTTCGCCGAAAGGAGCCATTCCCAGATGGGAAGGAGGGCGCGTCCCCCTGACGAACGAATTGGCGAATGCGATTCGGGACAAGTTGCGCGACGCCAAAGATGGAATCTTCGACTCACCCGAGATGCTTCTCATCAAGCCCTTATTGGAGTTGCAGAATGAGTGGTCCGCAGTGCCGAGCGATCAGGAATTGCTGATCGAGACCGTTGAAACCGGAGACGGGCACCATCTCTTCATCTATGCGTTTGAGGGAAGGGTAGTCCATCAAGGATTAGCTGCCCTCTTCGCGTACCGCATATCACGAATTCAGCCCATCACCTTTACCTTGGCCTGTAATGACTACGGTCTTGAGTTGCTTTCTCCCGATCCAGCACCTCTTCAGGAGGCGCTTGAAGCGAATTTGTTCTCAACACACAATATTCATGAGGACATTCTCGACAGCCTGAATTCGATCGAGATGGCCCGCCGGCAATTTCGAGAGATCGCCAGGATCGCCGGCTTGGTGTTCCAAGGCTATCCAGGAGCGGCCAAATCCGCAAAGCAATTTCAGGCAAGCTCCGGGCTGTATTACGACGTCCTACGATCCTACGACCCGGAGAACATGCTTTTATTTCAAGCTGATAGGGAAGTGCTGGAACGCCAACTTGAGAGCTCACGTTTGGCACAAACCCTTAAGCGCTTGGCTGGCTCGGAGTTACTGATTACCTATCCGAAGCGGCCAACTCCGCTCGCCTTTCCGATCCTTGTCGATAGGCTAAGGGACACGATTTCAACCGAGTCGGTGTCAGCAAAGATTGAAAAATTGGCGCTTCAACTAGAGCGTGAAGCTGGTTAGAATTAGTATAATCTTGTCTACAGTATGGCGGTCCAGAGCAGGGAAGCAGCAAGCATCGAACTTGGGGGTACAGAATTGTTCCTCCAGGGGAATCGTACGGTGTTTTGCCCTGCAGAAAGCACACTTTTTGTCGCTGATCTCCACCTGGGCAAAGGCTCCGCATTCAGAGCAGGTTCAATTCCTGTCCCCTCGGGCAGTACACAGCGAACTTTGGATCGACTTTGCCAAGCGGTTACTTCCGAGGATGCCCGCCGAATCGTCA
>JAFAFM010000164.1 GCA_023423495.1 Armatimonadota bacterium | reverse complement strand
AGACGAGGGTGAGTTCAAAAACACCGGGCCAGAGAGGGAAGATGGAAGCGCCAACTCGCCAGTCGACTGCCTCGCGTGCCCAAAACTTAATGGCCTGATCCAAGACAAGCAGGGAAATGAATAGAGTCCAAAACAGGACGCGCTTATTCAATCCCAACCGCCCGGCGGTCGCGCTTCGTCAGGAAGCGAGGTTCCCCATCGACGATCACACTCTCAACATCGGGGCGTCGCAGACGCGACCTTTCGCACTTCTTAAACTCGCTTTTGTGAAACTCGAACGTTTCCTCGCCTTGCTTCAGGTCGACCCAACTCATCTTGAAGTAATTGGCAAGTTCTTCGGCATCGAACGAAGAGAGGATCTCGTGGGTCGATGGATTTGCCGTTATCACCAATACGGCATCCTGGCTGTCCTTTACTCCGTTTTCGACTTTCCAAGCTTCGAAAGCCGCGAATGCATCTGCGCGTTCGCCAAGCAGGGCGGCAAACCGCGTTTGCAGCGGGCTCCCTTCAATTTCCGAAAGCCGGGCATCTGTCGGAACGTCAAAGACGGTGGTGTGGACGCTGCCCGTCATTCCCGGAATGCGTTGCCATACTTCCTCCGCCGTGTGAACAAGAATCGGCGCCAGGAGTTTGACCAACCGGATCAGGGCGTAATGGCAGGCGACCTGGCCGGAGCGCCGGGTGCTCCAATCTTTGCCGTCGCAGTACATTCGATCCTTGATCGCGTCCAGGTAGAACCGCGACAACTCTACGGCGCAGAAGTTATGAACGGCCGTGATGACCCCGCCGAAATCATATCGCTGATAGTTGTTCACGGCGTCCGCGACCAGAAGATCGACTTGCTCAACCAGCCACTCGTCGAGTTCCATCAGCGGCTCACTTCCGCCATTGCATTTGTAACCGCTCGCCCACGTGGCCTCAAAGTCACTCAGATTGCCAAGCAGGAAGCGGAGGGTGTTTCGCACCGTGCGGTAGTTCTCGCCGAACTGCTTGAGAAGGGCGTCTGAACACGGCACGTCGTTTGCATAGTCCACGCTGGCTACCCAATAGCGCACAACGTCGGCGCCATATTGGTTGCATGCTTCAATCGGCTCGATGACATTGCCGAGTCGCTTGGACATTTTCCGGCCTTGATCGTCGGTTACGAAACCGTGCGTAACAACTTGCTTGTAGGGTGCCTCCCCCTTCAATGCGCTTCCTAGAATCAAAGAGGTGTTGAACCAGCCCCGATGCTGGTCGGACCCCTCCAGGTACAAGTCAGCCGGCCAGCTTAATCCTTGGGTCTGCCATTCCGGGGCAACCTGCTTCTCCAAGACGACAAGCGAAGTCGAGCCAGAGTCAAACCAGACATCCAGCGTATCCGTTTCCTTGTCGAACTCCGTTTCACCCGTCTTAGGGTGCTTGTAGCCGGGCGGCAGGATGTCTGCTGGCTCATACTCAAACCAGGCATCGCTCCCTTCTCGTTCGACCAACTTGGCCACGGCCTCGATAGCTTCGGGATCAAATACGGGTTCCCGAGACGCCTTACCGTAGAAAATCGGAATTCCAACCCCCCAAGGCCGCTGACGAGAAATGCACCAGTCCGGGCGGAGCCGAACCATGGAATCGATTCGATTGAATCCCTGCGGGGGAACCCATGAGGTTCCTTCGACGCTTCCTCGCCGGTTCACGAACTCTTCGATGTCCACTGGCGCAATCGCTGAGAGCATCTCGGTCCGAAGTTCGTGGTGATCGATGCCGATGAACCACTGCTCCGTGGCGCGGAAGATAACCGGCTGGTTGTCTCGCTCCGCGTAAGGATAGCTGTGTTGATAGTCTTCGGCGTGCAAAAGGTTTCCGACTTCACGCAACCTGTCTACCACGACGGTGTCGCAATCACGGTAATACGTTCCCTCGAACTCCCCAGCCTCAGCGGTTAGAACTCCACGCTCGTCGACGGTATTCGGGACGCCCAAATCGTACTTCTGACCCGTGATAAAGTCGTCACGCCCGTGACTAGGAGCAGTGTGGACGACTCCAGTTCCGTCTTCCGTGGTGACGTAGTCGGCAATGACGCCCAGCGAGACTCGATCGAAAATCGGGTGCTTGAACTTCACACGGTCAAAGTTGATGCCGTCGAGTTCTGCAACCACCTCGTACTGGGTCCAACCAACTTTCTCAGCGACCTTTTCCACCAGATCCTTGAGGAGGACGTAGTGATCTTCACCGACCTTGATGATGGAGTAGGTGAATTCGGGTGCGAAAGCAACGGCCAAGTTCGCGGGAATGGTCCACGGCGTCGTCGTCCAGATGACCGTATACAGATTGGGATACTTGGCGAACATGTGGTTCGCGTCTTCCATGAATGGAAACCGCACGTAGATGGCTTTGCTGACGTGGTTTTGGTAAACGATTTCGGTGTCGGCCAGAGCCGTTCGGCTCGTAGGGCTCCACATCGTCGATCGCAGGCCCTTGTAGATGTATCCGCCTTCGACAAGCCGCTTGAACACCCGGACAATTTCCGCTTCAAAGGAAAAGTCGAGTGTGGCGTATGGCCGCTCCCAAAGGCCAAGCACTCCGAGCCGCTTGATCTGCTCGGTTTGAATCTGGATGTACTCTCTGGCGTGGGCTCGGCACGCTTCCCGAAGCTCTTTGCCGGTCGGTGTGATCTTCTTTTCTGAAAACTTCTTAGTGACTGCCTGTTCGATCGGCAATCCGTGGGTGTCGAATCCCGGCACATAGGGCGCCCGGTAACCCATCATCGTCCGCGACTTGACAACAATGTCCTTCAAGGTCTTGTTGAGAGCCGTTCCAATGTGGATCGGAGAGTTCGTATAGGTAGGGCCGTCGTGTAGAACGAATGTCGGGGCGTCTTGCCGGCTTAACTGGATCTTGTGGTACAGCTGGTTCTCTTCCCAGATCTTCTGAATCTGCGGCTCTAATTGAGGGAGTCCCGCCTTCATCGGAATGGTGAAGTCAGGATCGGGCAGATTCAGGGTCTGGCGGAAGTCCATGGAGGCCATGGAGTTTACCTATCGCCGGGTGAACTGTCCCGGACCGAGTTTCCCGCCTGAATATCCATCGTATAATAGAACAATGGTAGACGGGAATCTACCACTCCTGGAAAAGGAGAGGCCGCTCCGATATCTGTTTCTCGATCTGAACTCTTATTTCGCGTCAGTCGAGCAACAGGAGCATCCTGAACTGCGCGGCAAACCGGTAGGGGTTGGACCGGTGACGGTCGATTCCGGGACTATCGTGGCGGCGAGCTACGAAGCCAAGAAGTTCGGCGTTAAAACCGGCACGTTGGTTGGAGAAGCCAAGCGGCTTTGCCCGGAAATCGTTATTCAGTCAGGTAACTGGCCTGCTTACGCGGCCTTCCACAAGCGCATCATCGAAGTGTGCGAGACCATTCTGCCAGTGGAGCAGGTTTGCAGTATCGACGAAATGCGATTTCGCCTCCTTGGTGATGAAAGGGAACCGGAGAATGCCATTGCTCTTGCCAAGCGGATAAAAGAAGCCTTGTACGAATATGTGGGCGAGTGCATGAGTTGCTCGGTCGGGATTGCGCCGAATGCCTTTTTGGCCAAGATCGCGACCGAAATTCAGAAGCCCAACGGTCTGGTGGTCTTGGAATCCAAAGATCTGCCGCAGAAGTTGTATGGTCTCAAGCTAACGGATTTCACCGGCATCAGCCGCCGAACGGAGATCCGGTTGAACTCGGTGGGAATCTTTACGGCAAAGGATTTGTGCGATGCCACCCTCGAGGAGATTCGCGGGGGATTTCGGTCGATTATCGGGGAACGGTGGTGGTATTTGCTCCGGGGTTTCGAAGTTCCAAATGACCGAGGCACGGACCAAAAATCACTGGGCCACAGCCACGTTCTGCCACCGGACCTGCGAAACGAGCAGGGTTGCCGGGATGTGCTGCTTCGTCTGCTCCAAAAAGCAAGTGCCCGACTGCGAAAGGAAGGATTTTGGGCGGGGCAAATGACCATCTTTGTGAAGGGAATGAAGAGGAGTTGGGATGTGCGAATCTCCCTACCGCCCACTCAGGATACCGTCACGATGAACGATTACTTCCTTGCCGAGTGGCGAAAGCACGACTTTGTGGGCCCGCTTGCCGTCGGGGTGACTTTTCACAATTTACGAAAGTCCGAAGGGGTGACGCCGTCGCTGTTCGATCAAACCTATGAGCGCTCCAAATTTAATGAAGCGATCGACCGCGTCAATCAAAAGTTCGGAAAGAACAAAGTGTTCTTGGCGGGGATGGAGCACGCCAAGGAAACAGCCGACGAGAAGATTGCCTTTCAAAAGACCGACCTTTTCGTGGAAGGCAAGGGCGACCACGACTTCGAGATGGACACTTTTCGCGGCCTTAAACGCGAGGATTGAACAAAGCATCGAACTCGCAAAGCAAACTGATCAGTCGATTGGCGTTGGCAACTCCATCAAGGTTTCGCACCGCGACGGCTCCGACATCGCTGGAATTAGGCCAAGGTCCCTTTGTTGCGAGTTTTGATTCAACCGATGGAACGAACACCCACCGCAGCCACTGCTCGAAGGTCATGGTGTTCAGTCCAAATGCGCCCATCTCCTCGAATGCGGCATCGTTGGGACGAGCTACCGACCACACGCCCGTCATTTGCATTTCCGCCACGATGTTGTGGAAAACAGACTGAATGAACTCTGTTTGATCCAAATTGGTTTGGGCAGTTAGTTTCGGCGCCATCTTTTTCAACAGATCTAAATCAATATCGCTAGCTGATTCCAGGATCAGATCGGCTTCGGAAAGGTTCATCTGGACGGTGGAGGGATTCGGAACTGCGATGCATGTGAGTCCGGCAGCTTTTGCTGCCCGAATGCCGTTTGGGGAGTCTTCGAGGGCCGCCGC
>JAFAFM010000023.1 GCA_023423495.1 Armatimonadota bacterium | reverse complement strand
CGCTTGAGCCATCTCCTCAAACATCTCGACGAGGGGAATTGCATTGACATAGGGGACGCATCCCACGGTGTATGTCATGAACCCATTGTACTTTTAATCTGAGGGTCGACCGGGTGACTTTGGCTTGCGCGCCACGGCCACAACACTGCTTCCCCAAGGCAAGTTGCCAACGGTCACGATTAAACCAGCCTCGATGGCCTGAATCCAAATCAGAAACTTGTTCAGCCACTTGGGAACTGGCGGCAAGGAAGCACGCGCCGGTCCCCGTTTCAGCTTTTCGCCAAGCCGGGTAATCACCACGATCGGGAAAAGGAGAAACACCGAATAAGACAGGCGCACAACCTCGAATCCAGCCGCTTCCAATTTGCGTTTGACTTCCGCTCTTCGATACCGCCGGAAGTGGTGCAGGGCAACGTCGTGAGGCCCCCACAAACTCATGAAAGCCGTAACACTAAGAACAAGAATGCCGCCCGGTTGGAGCACGCGGCAGGATTCGCGGAACGAATTTTCGTCGTCCGGTAGATGTTCGAAGACGTCGAGTGAGGTTATCGCCCCAAACTTGTTGTCCGAAAAAGGAAGCTTTTGGGCGTCGCCCTGAACCAGTCTAGGCAGGCCCCTTTCTTGGCAAAAGTCGAGCGCTTGGACGCTAAAATCCAAGCCGACGGTGCCTCCGAGGCACTGCATTTCTTTGGAAACGACGCCTGTACCGCAGCCCAGATCCAAGACTTTGGTTTCGGCGTCTGGACGGTATTTGGCCAAGAGATCCAGCGCCAGTTTGCGACGACCTACGAACCACCAATAGTGGTCCTCCAGGTCGTGCATTTTTACATACTCTTCTGCATTCAAACCTTAACCAGCCGCGCCTTCTTGCCCCGCATTCGAAGCTTAACCAAATCTCTCAACATTCGGGGCCCATCGCGAAGCAAAACAACCTTGGATCCCTCTTGGTGAGCCCAACGAATCGGTACCTCGTCGATGCGGTATCCCAAGTCCCGCGCGATCATGAGCGCCTCAAAATCGAACGAAAATCCGTCCAACTTGCATCGGCGAAAGATCTCTTGCGCTGCTTCCCGCTTGAACATCTTGAAACCGCATTGAGTGTCGTCGATGCCTCGAATGGCAAGCAATTGGACCGCCTGATTGAAGCACCTACCCAGAAATTCTCGGTACAAAGGCTGGCGAACCTCAAGCTTGCTCTCCACAAGAGGTCGGCTGCCGATGGCCACATCTGCACCATCCCTAAGATGCGCAAGCAATTTTTCCGTTTCCTCGGGCGGCGTGGCGAGATCTGCATCACAGAAGAGAATCCATTGCCCTTCGGCCTGCAAGATTCCGGTCCGGACGGCATAACCCTTTCCGTGGTTGGGTGAGTAGGCGAGCAGGCGAAACGTCGGGTGATCCGCCGCGAATTCCTCGACGATTTGGTTGGTTCCGTCGGTGCTGCCGTCGCTTACGACCGTAACGTCCCAGGGGTACTCCTGAGCGCCGTAATACTCGGCGAGCCGCTCCAGCGAGGGGCGGATCCGGTCTGCCTCGTTGTAAGCCGGTACAACGATGGATAGGTGAGGCAGGGTCAAGCTGTGGCTGATGATACCGCTTGGCTTTGGTCGCGCCTCTTGCTCGCCCTCGCCAGAATGACGACCGCCGCCAGAATGCATGCTCCACCCAACAACTGCAAGGGCGTCATGCGTTCCCCAAGAAATGCCACCGACAGCATGGCCGTGAACAATGGCTCGATCGAAGCGACCGTAGACGTGGATACCGGCCCGATCAGCTTCAATCCCGCTAAAAGCGTTGTGATGGCCACAAATGTGGGAATGACGGCGAGCGAAAGCGCCCAACCCCAGGCGTGGGGATCTGCGGGCACCTGAACACCGGAAATCAATGACAGCACGATGTAAACAACGGCGGCAAAGGTGATGATGATCGCCGAGGAAGCCATTGGGTCCAGCCCATCCAAAAGCGACGTGCCAAGCAGCACGTAGGCAGAATAGAAAAGCGCGGTACCGAGTCCGTATGCCACTCCAATCGCATTTCCATGTCCAGATGCGCCGACGATCAGCATGGAACCCATTAAAGCCAAACCTACTGCGAACCATTTCTGGGCGAACATGCGCTCCTTGAACAAGAAGATCGCGGCGAGCGTGACTATCCCTGGATAGAGATACAAGAGCAGAGATACCATGCTCGCCGGGATGTGTTTGAGGGCGGCAAAAAACGTGAATGATTGCCCGACATAGAGTCCGCCCATGGCCATCAGGCCAATCATTTTTCCCTTGCCTGGAAACTTCGGTCGGCTTGCGAGGCAGAAGATCCACAAAAGCAGTGAAGCAACTGTGAACCGCACCATTAGCAGCTCATGTTGCCGAAAGCCAAGTTCGTAGGATTTTGAGGCGAAGAGTGCTAGAGTCCCGAAGGCTAACGAGGAAATAACCACCAAAAGCGTTCCGCGGGACATCCTAGTGATTGTGTCCCGCCGAACGCGTGTGGGAGTGCAGGGCCTAGTAAGCGGCCTTCTCTTGGAGGACCAGCATATTGCTTAACCCTCGACTTGTGCCGATTACCATCTTGCCTCGATAGTAAAGGCAGGTGGAGCCGCCGCCATCCATGCTTACAGCATCGACGACCCCTCGCGAGACCATGGCTTTGCCGAGCTGACTTAGCGTCACGCTATTTTTCGTAGCTACGAGTATTAACTTGCCGTTTTTGTCCAACCCAACTGCAGTTCGGGAAGCTTTGCCCCAAATTCGACGATCTCGGAATTTTTGAGCCTTGGGATTTGGATTTACTTTGCCATTTGACACGAGGCGAACGGCACCACGAATACCGCCTCTGAATTCGCTCCAGTCGTATTCCTGCTTGTAGCGTGTGTCAAAGATTTTCACGTTGCCGAAGTAGTCGATGCCGATCGCTGATCCCCGATACCCTTTAACTTTAAGATCGCCATCGACCAGAACGTCCCCAACTGGATATCCACTTGCGGGAGCGAAAAAGGTTCCGGTAATTCCCACGGTGGCATTGCTTCCGGTCACCAGCTTCCAGCTTGAGTTCAGTCCCGGCTTGTATACGGCACGTGGGTTGACGAGGCCCGAAGCCAGGTCCGCTTTGACCACGTGATAGAGTGCCTTCTCCCTTATGAAGGAGTCGTACGCAATAGGGCGGGCCGCCTTCGTCGTCGCAGTAGGCGCGACGGTCGCAGCCAGCACGAGTTTAGCGAAGATGCTCATGTGTTTGTCCCAATCCCCCGAATACGAACCATTTTACGGGCCAATTGGTGAAGTCCAACACTATCCGAAGATCGTGCGGGCTCCATTGCCCAACGATTCTATCCCTGCCGACGAATACCTTTTATATATCGTCGTCAAGTTCCCCTCAATTAACAAGTCCAAACTATGCGCTGTTTGCAGCAATCTCGTAAATATTTGGTGGCAGCGGGGGTTCTAGCTTGATACGTTTATGCACAGCCGGCCGTAACGGCGAAGTCGAAATTATGAACATTTCGTCTCAAGTGAAAACGCCGGGGTGATCTCGTTCGTATTGGTCGGCGACGTCCTTGGCGTCTCGCATGTCCATACTCAGCCTCTCGCGCAAGGTTTTGATAGCTTCGATCTTTCCAATCTTTCCTGCAGACACGAGTTCATCGAGCAACGGCGCGGACTGGGCTCCCATTTGGGATGAGCTCATGGATTTGCGATGTCGTCGGCGTTTCCAGCGCTGAAACTTTGTCTCGTCGCTATTGAGGAAAGTCATGAAGAAATCCACCACGACGCCCATTCCCCAGCAAACTAGAACCCATGCGGGCCAAAAATAGTTACTGCCGGTTAGCGCCCAGATCCCAATAAGACCCGCGTTGATTCCAATGTAGCTCCAGAAATCCGTCATGAATTTCGAGCGCTGTTCCGCCTGAAACTGCTTCCGAAGTTCGCGATCTTCTTCTTGAACCCTGTCGGCTTCCCTTTTGAGGCGCATTTGCTCCTCGGCCCGCTCCACCGTTTCCGGCGAGATGCCAAGTTCGGATGCCGTCTGCAGCAGCCGTTCTCGGCTCATGCCACCGGCCGCCGCCTCTCGGGCGGCGATGCGCAGGATTTCTTCGGCGTCTTGATCGCTATAGTGATGCTGTTCGCTCATGCTGAATTCCCAATTATTGTAGTGTGTTTAGAGCCGAGCGGTTTCAAGTTGTTTTGACCCAGGTTCGGTAACATTCCTTCTGCCACCATGCTCACGCTCATTGCGATCGTCGCTTTACAGGCATCCTCCGCCAACCGCGTGTGGTATGGACCCGCCACCGTCACGTTTCCGTTCCAGTTCGCCGGTAATCCCTATGACATCGAAAAGAGTGATGTGCGTGTGCGGTTCACAGGGTCAAAGGGCCAAGTAGAGGAGCGATTAGCCTTTTACGATCAGGAAGCAGGCGGATTCGTGTCGGTCTTGCTGGCAGAGGAACCTGGAAAATACAAGGCGACCTTGATTCGGAACGGGCAGGTTTTGGATGCAGTCGGGGATCCGGAACTCGTCGATGTTGGCGCCGCTCCAACCAAGCGAGGATTCGTGCGGGTGGATGCACTCAATCCCGGCAAATTCTGTTTGGATGATGGAACCCCCTACGCACCGCTCGGATTCAATTTGGCCTGGCTGTCTAACGGCTTGCCCGACTTCACCGCGATGCTATCCACGATGGGGCAAAACGGGATCAACTGGACACGCATCATGGCTTCGGCCCAAGACGGCAAGAATCCATGGGTCGACTCGGGCTTCAAAGGCACCGATGACCTGATGTTGGATCAGGCGTTCAAGCGTTGGGACGACATAATGGCTGCCTCGGAAAAGGCAGGCGTTGCTTTTCAGTTTGTGTTGTTTGACCGTAGCTTCCTGAATGACTGGCAAAACCACGCTTGGAACAAATCGAATTCCGGGTTCATGGATGCACCGGCTGACTTTTTTAGCAATGCAGAAGCCAGGCGTCGAACCAAGATGTGGCTGAGATGCGCCGTGTCCCGCTGGGGACATTCTCCAGCCGTCATGGCCTGGGAGCTGTTTGACGGCGCCCAGTCTGTGGAGGGCATGCAAGCGGCTGACGTCACTGCATGGCACCGCGAGATGGAGGAGTACATTCGGTCCATCGATCCCTACCGGCATCCAATCGCGGGCGCAATTGTTTCGGCCGTTCCCGACTTGCATAAGGGTGCGGACTTCTACCACGCTCGGATCCCTGCCGCCGACGCTCTTAACGGTTTCGAAGAAATTTTGAAGGAGGCCGCCAAGCCATTCTTAGTAAGTTCTCTTGAACTGCCCGCCAAAGGGGACATGCCCGCCCGACAATTGGTGAGAGATGGACTTTGGGCCGGAATTCTGGCGGGCCACTCCGGAGCAGCATCCATCTGGGATTGGGAACTCATTCAGCGAGACAATCTATATAGCGAGTTCAAAGTCGCTTCAGAAATCCTAAAGGCTTCAGGATATGCAAAGCATTTTGGGGCAAGACCGCACGCGGTGCGCTTGTCTTCTGAATCCGTCACAACGTCCGGTAACGCCGAGCCGCTTCCGGCATTAAGACAGCTTGATTGGCTAATGGCGAAGGTCGCTGGCAGCGCGCGATCCGTCCATCTCTCGGCTTTGGGCTTGGCCCCCGGGAAGTACGAAGTTTTGGTTTTCGACTTGGATTCAGGGAAGCAGCTTACAAAGACAACGAACGTTTCGGATGTCAATCACCAAGAACCTTTGGATTTGAAGGCGGACTCCATTGTGGTGTTCCGGAAGATTGATTGAGCGGAATGAAGATTCTTTTTGCTTCCCCTGATCTTCCCTCGGATCGAGGCAACGGGAGCACTGTCCGAAGTGCCCAGATCTGGCGAGCCCTAACAACCGTTGGTGAGGTCGACGTTTTGCAGATGGTGCGCGGCCCGGAGACGAAGCTGGTTTCTAAGCCGGAGGAGTCGATTGGACGCATAGAGTTTGCGAGTCCCGCCATGCCATGGCAAACGTCCGTTTCGAAGAAAGTTTCCGCGCTTATCGACCAGGCGACAGAATGCAAGGAGTACGACGTTGTGGTTGCGCGCTATCTACGTCTCGGACTCTTCTTCGGCAAAAAGCATTCTCGGGTGATTCTGGATGGCGATGATCTCCGTAAGCATCAAAGCCAATTCAGAACCAGTTTCAAAAATCGTCTAAAAGCTACTTTGGAGCAGCGGGCGCGGCTAGTATTGACCAAGATGGCGTTACCGCGTTTTGATCACGTTTGGTATGTGAATGCGCGCGACCAAGCAACCTTTCGCGCCAGAGCAGGCTCGCTTTTGCCGAACGTGATCACCATTCCAGAAGTGGTGCCTGAACTCCGAACGTCCGAGCCGCTGACAGCAGTTATGGTCGGTAATTTTGCCTTCGAGCCTAATCACATGGGCGCTCAATTCTTCATTGACCAAGTGCTGCCTCGCCTGCTTGACTCCCATCCGACGTTCTCCCTAGATCTAGTTGGCAAGGTGCCCGACGAAGTAGCCAAGATCTGGCGTCAAAAACCGGGTTTGAGACTTCGCGGATTTGTAAACGAACTGGTAGATGCCTATTCGGATGCCCAGGTAGTGATCGCGCCGATCTTTAGCGGAGGAGGCAGTCAAATTAAGGTCATTGAAGGCCTGTCTTACGCTCGACCCGTGGTTGCAAGTCCGTTTGCTGTTTCTGGCTTTGCTCCGCACTTGCTTCCTGAACAACACCTCCTGCAGGCGGATAAACCCGAGGAATGGGCCCACCAAGTTGTCCGGCTGGTTGAGAACCCCAAGGCAGCAGAGGCAATCGGTCTCGAAGGCCGAAAGGTGGTGCAGTCAGAATTCTCCTACGAAAAAATGCGGTTCATTGTCAGTTCGACGCTCTCTTAGAGCTTCGACCCGTGCATTGTTTTAGGCGCCCAAAACCATCTGCTTCAGACTGGCCGAGACTTCTGCCTGAGAAAGAGTCCCATCCGTGATGGATTTGAGGAGGTCAGTCGAGCGGAGAGCCGACATCAGAACGTGTACGGCAACAGGAATTGAAAGGCTGTGCGGCATCGCCTTTGCCTTCTTCACATCCTCCAACACCCCGGCGACAAACTCGATATTGCGACGTTCCTTCTGTGCGTAGGGGTGATCGGCTGAAAGGATCTCGGTTAACTCGCCAACCGCTTCAATGAACGGAGGACTATCGGAGCCGAAGCGATCGGCGACGATTCGGTCGATCAGTGCCTCCGCCCTTTCTCGCGGATTCTCCAGATTGGAGACCGAAGACATATTTTCGAAGGCCCGGTCAGACGTACGACATGCGACACTCACCAACAAATCGTGCTTGGAGGCAAAGTGCTGGTACAGAGTTGCCTTGGAAATCCCAACAAGATTGGACACGTCATCCATCGTCATCGCGTTGTAGCCTTTGGTGAAGACTAGCTCGGAAGCAGCATCCAAGATTGTGTCTTCACGAAGCTTCCACTGCTTCTCCTTCAGGCTTTGCCGAGGCGTTTCAATCAGGCCCATTCCGATTTACGACTCCAGGACTAGTTTATAGTTCATTCCCATAGGCCAAAAGCCATACTTTCTAAATATTTTCAAAACTCATGGGTTTTCTTTTCAGAATGTATGCCGTATGATGTGAAACGTGCAGTTCGAAAAGTCGGTTGCACAAAACACGAAACGAGGATCCAAACCCGAATGAGCGCGATGGCAGCATTGAACACAGTTGTACGGATTGGGAGCCAAGAGCGATTTGAACGCTTGGTGGATGACGTCCGAAAGAAGGCCCTGAGTTTTGCGATGAGTCTCACGCGGAATCGAGCCGATGCCGATGACCTCCTGCAACTCGCAATCGTAAAAGCGTGGACGCACTTCGACACCTATCAGGATGATAAGCCGTTTCAAAACTGGCTCCTCAAGATCATCATGCGATCTCATCTCGATGCCGTGCGAACGATTAACCGTCGACCGAAGATGCACTCGCTGGATGCTTTGGTAACTCTGGAGGATGGGCTCGGCCACGCCTATGAGCCAATGGATCCAACCCCGTTGCCGGACGACCCGTTCACCCAAAGCCAAATCGAAGCCAAGGTGGAAAGGGCACTTAGTGAACTGCCTGATAGCCACCGCCGAATCATCCGGATGTGCGACGCTGAAGGACTTTCTTACGCCGAGATCGCGGCCATAGAGAATCTCACCATCCCAACCGTTCGGTCGCGCTTGCATCGCGCACGCAAGATCATGCGAAAATCGCTCAAGAACCTTCTTTAATTCCTAAAGTCAATTGCTTCTTGACCGGGCCATCCCCCAGGCCCGGTCTTTTTTTAAGTGCGGACAGCGCAGTAGTGCAGTCGGTCACTCTTAATCCGCGGAGGGTTCAGGCTGTAACTGTGGAAGGCCTTGACCTGCTCAAAGCCGGCGTTCGCCAACATCGCACGAATCTGCTCATCGGTATAAGCCCGCTGTCTGTGGACTTCGACAAACTCAGTTCCACTCTTCCAAAAGTTCATCGTGACGGTGATGATTCTTGAGTCGGGATCCCAAATCCCTCGCCACTGATATTGGATGGCATTGCCCTTCTTAAGATTCTCCTGGTCGAAGAGATCAGTTTCGAAGGCATAAGCAGTGTTCAGATCGAAGATGAACGAGCCACCTGACTTTATGTGGGCCGCGATGCGATGAAAAGCTGCTTGGAGGTGCTCGGCGTCGAGAATGTTGTTTAGGCTGTCGAAGAAGCTGAACGCAGCATCGTACTGCTCGCCCATGTCGAAGCTTGCGGCATCCCCAACTTCATATCGGATGTTCAAGCGTTTTCGGCTGGCCTTTTTCTTGGCTTGGCGGATCATCTCTGCAGACAGGTCCACCCCTGACATTTCAAAACCTTCGGCGGAAAGGAGTTCGCACATGGTGCCCGTGCCGCAGCAGACATCGAGAATCCGCTTGGGGTGCTGATTCTGGTGGCTCAGCAGTAGCAGGTAATAGCCCACCCACATCCGATACGGCACTTGCCGCATCAGCTCGTCATAGTAGGGGGCGACGCTAGTGAAAGACTCTGAGGTCATTCACCATCCAGTCTTTGTTCAAGTCTCTTTAACTTAGCTTCAACCCTCACGAGATATACGAACAGGGCGAACCACGTCAACACTGGCGGGATTGCCGCCACCATTCTCCAGTCCAAGTTCACGATCCTCCAATTTTAGTTCGAGTAGATCCGCTCGCACGCGAATCCGGTAAAGCCAAGCTGCCACCACCGACATCAACACCAATAGCGCCAACACGACGTAGGCGTACTGGCCCTTGATCTGTCCGGTCATGATGGAATTGCTTGGATGGAATGACTCCACCTGCGGCAGCCGCGGGAAAACGTAAGTAAGGAAAAGCATTGGCAGCAGCGCCGCGATTGCATAAACGCCGCTGCTCTTGGCTCGCTTGTGACGATCTTGGATCGATCCCCTCAGCCCGAAGTAAGCGGCGTAAATCAGCAGGACCATCAAAAACGATGTCTGCCGTGGATCGTTCTGCCACCAGGCTCCCCATTGGACTTGCGAGAAAAGAATTCCCGTGGCCATTGTGAGCAGGCAAAACAGGTATCCGAGTTCCATCAAAGCGGAAGCGCGAATGTCCCAACTGATCTGGTTTGAGCGGAAATATCGGAAGCTAAACCAACTCGCTTGCACAAGCAGCACAGTCGCAAAGATTGGACAGGGGAAGTGCCAAAAGAATATGCGAGCAAGCTCTGGACGTTGGAACCCAACTGCATCCGGCACATAAAAGCTCCAAAGCGTAACGGCACCGATGGCCAGGGCCAAAATGTACTTCACAGCTTCCAAACCGCCTTGAACAGGTATACGCCCAAAGAAAGCGTTGCCGCCCCGTACAGCAACAAGCCTAAGCCAGCCACTGTTCCTTTTTGGGCGTCAAACCTGGCTTCCATATCGAGGGCTACTCGCAAAGCGCTGACCGCCATAAAGCTCAAAGGAAGTAACAAAGGAACTGACAAGACCCCAGCAAGGGCTGTTCGATTGGTAGCGTTAGAAACCAAGGCTCCGCATAAGGTTACCGTACCTGCATACGAGGCGCTCGCCCCTAGCAGGCAGATGATGAGAAGCCAGGGAATGGCTACACCCGACTTCGTAAATCCTAGAAAAAGAAAGGTGAGCAGCGCCGCGGTGGCGATCATAAATACAAAGTTGTAGATCGTCTTTCCCCAGTAAACGTCTTCCGGCTTGGCCATAAGCCGCAACAGATCGCTAGTGCCTTGTTCATCCTCGATGAGAATGACTCGCGGAAGCCCGACGATCGCCGAAAAGAGTAGCCCAACGCAAAGCAAACCAGAACTCAGTTGCGGGCTAATCGCCAAATCAAAGGTCGCGAAAGAAATTGTGATAACGGCAAAGATCGAAAAAAGGATACTTGTAAAGATCCCGCTTCGATGACGAAGCTCCGATCTTGCTTCCTTCTTAAGGATCGACAGCCAGGCGGCCGTCGGCCTTGGATTTGCCCGATACGAGTTCAATGGAGCGAGTATGGCAGGATTGCACCCGCCAAGCACAAGAGAAGGCCGGGCAATACCCGGCCCTCTAAATCAATCCAAAGCGTTAACCGCCCAGCGGAGCGGGCCCCGCACCCTTGCCCGGCTTTCCAGGAGTTGGAAACTCCGGATTGGGGGGTGGCGCGGCGGGCGCGTTTTTGGCTTCGGGCGAATTGTTGTTTATGCTGGCCTTGGTCGCGTCGACTTTGGTGAGTTCACTATCGTCGCTTCCGCAGCCAGTCACAATTAAACCGATTCCAACAAACAAGCAAGTGGCTAATAGCTTTCGGATCATGTTCTTAGTACCGGTAATCCCAGTGGGTGTATGCCCAAACTCCTTGAGTTGGGAAGAAGTCGCAGCGCTCCAACGTGTTGTAGTTGGTCGCCTTGACGTGCCCGTCTAGGTACGCGGCGGTCGTCAGGCCAGAGACGAAGTTCTTGTAGCTGCCGCCCTTGGCGCTTGATCGGTGCGGATACCAAGTCCAGCCCTGACCATTGTTTGCACAAGGGCTGTGGGTTGCTGGCGTACCGTTCGCATTCCATGTTTGAATCTTGTCGGGCCAGATACCGGAGTTACCGAGAACGATCTGAGTTTCCGTACCATAACCCCAGGCCGATTCAGCCAGGAGAAGCATTTCCGCCGGACGCTGCACATTGCTGAGTGCTCCGTTCGCGCCCCACACGTCGACAAGATAGATGTTTGCCGCGTAATACGCGTTGGCGCCATAGTACAAATCTTCATTTGCTGCGCTGTACGGAGTGAGCATGGTAATACCCAGGCTCGCTTGGTTGGCGACCGCCGAAGCCCAGTTGGTTTTACCGAGAAGCGTTCCGTATACCATCTGCCAGTTCTTGGTGTATGGCTGAATGACATTCATGTACATTGGGCGGACACGAGGATCGGCCGCGTTTGGCATACCAACGCCCCAGCTTGGGTCGTAGGCGGGACCGTCCCACCAGTGCCCGTTGTTGTCGAGCCTCGGGGTCATGTCATCGTAGTCTGCACAGTACATAAGGCTGGCGAGACAGTGCTGCTTGGCATTGCTGAGGTCAGCAGCGAGCTTGGCAGAAGCTTTAGCTTGCGCGAATACCGGGAATAGGATCGCAGCGAGAATCGCGATAATCGCGATAACGACTAAGAGTTCGATGAGCGTAAACGCCCTTTTATTGTTTTTGGCCAATGCAAAATACCTCCAAAGATTTCTAATGTGGGCCTAATGGCTCACACAGATGAGGACAAATGGAGTTTATCAAAGATTGTGCCGAGTCGCAAGGAATTTTGTGAATGTCCGCTTTAATGCGGACGGAAGTGATGTTGAAACAACAGTACAGTTACCGGCCGACCATAAGTTGATGGGTTGCAAACTCCGATTCAAATCCCTCATTTGTAGCGATTACCGCTACACCGTGTTGTAAATGCTGACGGACGATTGCCGAAAGTACTTCCCTCCCGGATCCGTCCAGCGACGCAGCGGGTTCATCAAGGATGAGAAGAAAGGGTCGATGTTGAATGGCCATCGCAAGCTTAAGCCTGGTCTTCATTCCGGTGGAATATTGCTTAGTTGGCCGATTGGCGCTTTCGGGGATCCCCACTAATTGAAGAAGTTCGTCAATTCGGGTTGGGCAGCCCCGCAGGGAGGAGGATAATTCAAGGTGCTCGGCTCCCGTGAGCTCCGGGTAAACCGCCAACTCGATTGAGGAAAATCCAAGCTCTGCCGTATTCAGAACACTGCCTTCCGAGGGCTCAGTCAGTCCAGCAATTACCCTCAGCAAGGTCGACTTTCCAGAGCCGTTATTGCCGCGTACGACAAGGCAATCCCCCGCATTCAGTTCAATCTCCAGATGTCGGAATAGCCAGCGCGGCCCGAATCTTTTGCCCAGGTTATGCGCAGACACCATACAACTCAGAGTATGGCAGTGCGGTTCGAATATGATTGACGCATATGGATCCCGCCGGTGAGACACAGTGTCCGATTTGCAACGCGACCTTTCCTCATCACAGCATCGTGCTGAAGGAGCGGATGTTTGGGTTAGGCCACGAGTTTAAGTACCTTCAATGCTCAAACTGCGAAACCCTAAGGATCGAGAAGTTCCCTGAGAATATTGGTGATTACTATCAAGAGGCTTATCACGGCCACATGGCCATGTCGGTCGAGCATGTTTCGAATTCTCTACGCCGGATCATCATTCGAGAACGCGACCGCTTCGAACTCACCGGAAAGGGCATGATTGGAAAAATCGCTGCCAAGAAAAAAGAAGCCCCTGATTTGCGGGCAATGAGGCCGCTTCGGATCCGGGCCGGTGAGTCCATTCTCGACGTAGGATGCGGCTACGGCCGGATCATTGCGCGGATGCAGGGGCTGGGCGTCACCGCTCATGGCGTCGACCCCTTCATCGATGGAGATATTGGGTCCAAGGGAAGCGGCTTTTGGGTCCGCAAAGGCTTCCTGACCGACATTGAGGACACCTATGACATGATCCTCATGAACCATTCCTTTGAGCATATGCCGGATCCGCTCCAGGTTTTGAAAGATGCCAAGAAAAGGCTGAAACCGACTGGTCGAATGATGCTCAGAATTCCCACTATTTCGTGCCAAATGTGGAGTGAATATGGCGTCTGCTGGTACCAACTGGACGCCCCACGTCATTTCTTTCTTCACTCACGGTCGGGCATTCGAGAACTGGCCTGCCAAGCAGAACTCGAGGTCACCGAAATTATCGACGATTCGGACGAGTATCAATTTATTGGCTCAGAGCTCTACCGGGCAGGTGTAGCCCTCTATCCCAGTACTCCAGAGGGTGTCCGAAAGAAGGAAGCGTTGATAGCGGGAATGGACAGGACCAAATTTCGACGAGAAGCTGAAAAGTTGAATCGAGAAGGACGAGGAGACCAAATCGCCGTTCTCCTAAAACACAAATCGACCTAAGAACCGGTTAACCGCTTTAGCACATCGCGCGGATGGTCCGTGATGATGAAATTCACATGCAGCTTTTGAAGCTTTTCGACCTCAGGTCCGGGCGGCACTGTCCAAACGAAAACGGGAATTTTCCGCTTTCTTGCCTCGAGGATCATTTCGGGAACAATGTTGTTGTACGAGAAGCCAAGTCCGCTGGCACCGATTCGTTTTGCTTCGGCAAATGTCGCCTCCATGTTTGCGGGCGTTTGCTTTTTGGAGATTAGCCATACCGAGAAAAAACGCGGGTCAAGCTCCTCCACCTTGGCAATGTGCTGAACTCCGAACGAAAATATGATGGACTGCTCCCGCATTCCCTCATCATTTAGATGATCGATCATCTTCTTCTCGATTCCCTCGCCACCCTTGATCTCCACGACTAGGACAATCCGATTCTTGGTGATCTTCGTCAGGTCCGCCAGCGTTGGAACCCCAGCGCTCTGCATGCGTGAGAGCGGAGTGTCGGCGACATTTCCCTTGAGCGAAGTCGTCCGGTCGAGCGTCGCGTCGTGCATCACGACGATGTGCCCGTCTTGGCTCAAGCGGATGTCACATTCTGTGGCATCGGCCCCGCTTGCTATGGCCTCCTCGAAGGAAGCGACCGTGTTTTCTGGTTTGTTGGCAGCCGCGCCCCGATGGCCGACAACGAGGGTTTTCGACAAGGATTTTTCGATTAGCTCAAGCGTGTTTGGCGATTGCATTCCAGTGTTTAAGAGCCCAAGCCCAAGAG
>JAFAFM010000263.1 GCA_023423495.1 Armatimonadota bacterium | reverse complement strand
CCATAAGCAAGCAACGACCAGTTTCGGAAGTTCAGAGCAAACTGGATTCGGTCTCCGGCTACGAAGCCAACTGAATCCAATGCGGTTGGACGAGAGTACGACCCTCAATGCATCATTCTCTGTAAGCCAACTCGAGGGGCGGAACGTGGCCCGCGGGTTGACCCTGCTTGGCAGCGCAAGCATCTCCCGACAGATAGGCAGCGGCGCCTCGATCATGGCCAACTATGACTATTCTCAGGACCCGTTCAACTCGGGCTTGTTGGGGCAGCATCGAGTCAGCCTGCAGGCCTTTTATAATCAAGGCAGAACCGGCTTCACGTTCTTCGGGACCAAGTCGCTCGATATCGAAAGATTCAGTGTCTACGCCGACGCAAATTATCGCCTAAGTGGCCAATGGCGCATTCTGGGTTCCTACACGTTCGACAAGTATTTGCGTGATTCGTACATGGATTACAACGCGACCATTGCCTACCGACTCGGCATTCGAGAGTTTGGGTTAACTTGGTCTTACCGTACGAAGCGATTTGGTATTCAGGTATTCGGTGCGACTTTTAACTAGCGCGGCCGTCTTCTTCGGACTCATAAGCCTACTTCTCGCCGATGGCTTTGGGCGCTTTGGCTATATCGAGCGCCCAGAACTGCCGGGTTTTAAATTGGAGTTGGATGGTTTTACGTCGAAGTCTGCCAATGCGGAGAAGCTGACCTTCGGTTCGCCAGCTCGTCAGTGGAAGCCGGCGGCGACTAACGAGTTTGGCCAGACCATCCTGCTGAACGCCCAGGCTCTCGGCCCCCAAAAGCTGCGATACAGTCTATGGCAGGCTGGGTTTTCTCTTTATTTCGAAAAGGGCATGCAGCTGAACCTGCGGTCGACCGGTTGCCCCTACATTACTTGGCAGGATGGCACGGTTGCCGATGGAATTGCGACGCCCGACACAACCTGGGCGCTGGTTTCATTCCGGACTGCGCAACCTCCCATCTTGCTCGTTTTGGAATCAGGACAAGCGAATTTCCGGTTTACCGGCAAGGCTGGTAACTGGTCACTCAAGACGGAAACACCATTCTCAGGCTGGATTCGGGTGATCCAACCAATTGGCACCTCAGAGGTCGCAGCTAATAGTGCCGCGGCTCTGGGAAAGCTCACAAAGAAGGTGTTCGAAAACATCTCGATCTGGACTCAACCTGCGCCGGTGTTCCAAGGACTGACGGTGAAGGGCGACGCTACTGCAGTGGAAGCAGTTTGGACGTTCGATCGGCCGGGGGCGATTGTGCCTCTCGGCGCCGCACTGTCACCAGTCGGTGGATACCAGATCAAAATCCAGTCCCCAGTCCGAAGATTGTCCGATTGGAATGATGAAGGGCCGGTGGCAGTCTGCGAGCAACCTTATCTGAAAGTCAGATTTCCGGTTCGCCGGATACCGCTGGGACGTAGCTTGACGGAGGGGAAGAGACCGCTTGACCCCATTGGCACCGTCTCACCGATCGATATCCCAAGCGTCGTTGAACTCGCGCTGGAGAATCTGCTCGCTGACCGAGATCTCAAGACTCTTCAGGCCGCTGAAGATGTCCTGTCCACCTATCTTGCCGAAGCCCAGTACACCCCAGAGCCAGTGACCGGGCAGCAGTTTCCATTCTCTGCCAATGGCACAGGGATCGATTTGGCTGCGTGTCATGCCTTGCTCATGCAAGCCACGACCATTTCCAGCCAGTCCAATTCCATTGGGAATGCGTTGTTGACGTCGCTTTCTTGGCGTCAAGATGCCTACACCTGGAAGTTGCCTGCCGCTGATCTGTTAGCAGCCCGACGAGCCGCGGCTTTGGCGGCTATCTCGGGGTTTCTTTGTCCGGAGCCGGAACGGCGGCTTCAAGGGGCTATGTTTGAGGCGGGACTAGCTGCTGAGCGAGGCTTGGCTGTCCTGCGCTCCCGCCGGGCCGGACAGCCGGAGCCGAAATTCTCCGAGCCGGTCGATGGCTTGAGGAGATATGCTTTTTTCCGGGACATCAAGGTGTCGGATGAGGACCCTTTTGCAAAGTCGATATTGAGCGAGGTCAGAGTGTTTGGGGAGACCCCGGTCTCAGCGTCGAAGCAGGGAGAAGCACTGGTCGTGCAATGGGAGGCGAAAGACACGAGCGCCCACCAAATAGTGTTTGCCTCGGCTTATCCGCTTGATTTTGAGTTGGGCAATATGAACAAGCTGGATGTGGAACGGGCGTTGGGGCTCACTCAAGTCCGGTTTGTGGCCAACCAGCCTGGGCCCTGCCAGGCGAACCTTCGGAGGCCAGATTGGGCGAAGGATCTGCCGACCGCTGTCGCCGTTGCTCGATATACAGAAGCCGCTAAGTAGGATTGTCCGTGTTGAAGTGGAGTCCGACGTTTACGTTCCGGGCCGAAGCCTGCTTTACCACTTCTTGGGCGGCCAGCAACAAATTTCTGGTTTCCAGCGGATGCATGGAGAAGGGCGCTTCGGGATGGGAGTCGTAATCTTCGATCAGGCTATGGATTTGACTTCGCGCCTCGGCCAATCCGGCATTGGTGCGGACGATGCCTACATCTGCGGTCATCACTTTCTGGAGCGAGCGCCTGATTCGGATGGACTCTGCTTCTGCAATCGATTTCAGAAGGATTGGGTCACCCACCGACGTTGGTGCAGTTCCCCCGTTGGCATCTGCCGCCGCCGAACTTGCAAAGACGAGGGCTTCCAAGAGGCTATTGCTGGCAAGGCGGTTTGCACCATGAACGCCGGTGCAGGCGACTTCTCCAGCGGCATAGAGGCCTGGCACTGATGTGCGGCCATGCAAGTTCGTCGAGACCCCTCCGCAGGAGTAGTGCTGGGCAGGAACAACCGGAATCCAATCTTTTTCCATCTCCAATCCAATAGTTCTCAGTCGCTCCCAGATGGTGGGAAATTCGTGGTGGATCTCCTCGGATTGTCCGTGCGTGATGTCCAGATAGACGCACCATGTTTGGTGCTTCTTCATCTCCTCTTCGATGGAGCGTGCGACGACGTCTCGGGGCGCCAATTCCAATCGGGCATCATAGTCGTACATAAACCTTCGTCCCAGGTGATTCCGCAAAGTACCCCCGGCACCCCTTACGGCTTCGGTGATTAAGAAAGATCGGAGTTGCGGATGATACAGCGTAGTTGGGTGGAACTGCATGAACTCCAAGTTCTCGAGCTTTGCCCCAATCTGGAGGGCCAACGCCAACCCGTCGGCAGTTGCCACGCTTGGATTTGTCGTGTGCTGATACATTCGCCCGCACCCGCCCGTGGCCAGCATCGTGGTGGGTGCCAAGAACTTTCGCCACCCCAGACCCTCCACCTTTGCGGTAGCGCCGATACAATTGCCTCCTTCAGTGAGAAGACCAGTAACGAACGCGTGCTCATAGATTTGGATATTGTTATTGCGACGAACGGCCTCGATCATCGCCCGCTCGACTTCCCACCCGGTTCTGTCCTGGAAGTGGACGATGCGGTTCATCCCGTGGCCACCTTCGCGTCCCAGCGACAGGTCACCGTCCGTTTGCGTGTCGAACCTTGCCCCGAGCGAAATCAGCCAGTCAATGGCCTTAGGAGCTTCCTGAACGAGGAATCTTACGGCATCGCGGTCACAAAGGCCCGCGCCCGCGACCAGAGTATCTTCCTCATGGAGTTCCCAACTGTCGGCGTCGCTGACTGCGGCGGCGATGCCGCCTTGTGCCCAATTGGTATTGGATTCCTGAATTTCCGCCTTAGTCAGAACGACGACCCGTCCCCGCTCGGCAGCACGAAGGGCAAAAGTGAGCCCCGCAAGGCCGCTGCCGATCACAAGAAAGTCCGTCGATTCAGAATCCATGGCCCATTGTGGACCTTGGACCAGAGTGTTGGCTACATCAACTGGAACTCAGGCGCGGCAAAGATAAGGCGGGTGACTGCGGCCGAAGCCACGTTCGCGTTCTGGCGCGTCAACGGACCTTTCGTGGCGATCTTGGCGGCTTCCACCAACTTCGG
>JAFAFM010000155.1 GCA_023423495.1 Armatimonadota bacterium | reverse complement strand
CGAGGGTGAAGACAAAGGGCAACTCTGGCGGACTGATGAGTAAGCAGTCAAAGCACGCGACAAAGCCGGGAAAAGCGCTCGACAAGAAAATGAATCGCGGCAACCAGAAGTCGAGCAAGGCTACGTCCAAGGGGTTGGGCAAGTCAAAGCCAACCAAAGCTGGCGGACAAGGCAAAGGTCGCGGTGGCGGAAAACCCGGCTAGCCGTTCGGAATGAACCACAAGCTGTTATCAGCCGGGTTCACCATGAACCTACCATCCGGGAATAAGGCGGAGCCACTATTGTTCGTCGGCGGGGCCTGACCCATCAATGCCAGGATTGTGGACAATTCAGGCGATTGAAGCTGGCCGCCTTCCAACAAAGTTTTGATGGCCCAGGGGTCCGCATGTCGGACTTGGATTCTAACCGGCTGAGGTCGGATCGTGATTCGCGGCACCACTTGGCACATTCCAACGGTTGTTAAAGCTACGAATGCGAACAGCGCGGCAAATCTCATACTAGTCCTGACGTTGCACTATGCAGAGCGTTTCGCCTTTCAGCGAACCCAATGCACATCCACGATTCTGCCTCCGACAAAAAGGAACATGCACATCAGCCGCGGCTTGGAAACCGTGATCTCTCTGGCTTCCTCAAAGCTTTTAGGGACGATTTCTCCGCTCAGTCCCGCTAACAATCCCATGTAGGTTGTAGCCTCGTCCGGATCGGGAAAGGTCGCCAGTCCGTCGACGGTTTGGCCGTCTGGCAAGGTCGCGTTGTTCGCAGCGTACTTGTCGCTCCCCATGCCGATGAGGAAGACCTTGCTTGGGAAGCCTCCGAAGCCTTCCAGCATCGATTCGTCGAGCTGGGTTCCAAGTGGATTGTCCAGAAGATCCGGCATTACTTGATATGCGCAACGACGGCATCACCCATTTCTCGAGTGCCGACGAGCTTAGTGCCCTTTTCAAAAATGTCGGCTGTCCGCAGGCCAGCCGTCAAGGCATCTTCCACGGCTTGCTCGAGCCGCCATGCGTTCTCCGCATCTCCAAAGGTGTACTGAAGCATCATGGCCGCGCTCAGGATTGCCGCCAGAGGGTTTGCGCGCTGCTGACCTGCAATATCAGGCGCAGAGCCGTGGATCGGCTCATACAAACCAAATAAGCGGCCATCTTTAGGATCGCTTAGCGAAGCGCTGGGCAAAAGACCGAGTGAGCCCGTGACCATGGAGGCCTCGTCGCTGAGAATGTCGCCAAACATATTCTCCGTAAGGATCACGTCGAACTGTTTGGGGTTACGGACAAGCTGCATCGCGCAGTTGTCGACGAGCATGTGCGTCACCTTCACGTCAGGATTGGCTTCCGACATTTGTGTGACCACTTCACGCCAAAGTCGGCTGGTCTCAAGAACATTTGCTTTGTCGACGCTTACGATCTCGTGCCGCCTCTTTCGAGCGATATCGAAAGCTTGTCGAGCGATCCGCTCGACTTCGAATTTCGAGTACACACAAGTATCCACGGCGGAGTCCTGGCGTCGCTCTCGGGGCTGACCGAAGTAAATACCTCCGGTCAACTCTCGCATCACCACAATGTCGATCATTCCCTCAGTTCCCTTTAGAGGACTTGCCTGAAGCAGCGGTCTCAAGGTCTTGGCGGGACGTACGTTCGCGTAGAGGTTTAACTCACTTCGGAGGGGAAGCAATGCGCCGATCTCGGGGCGAAGGGTGATGGGTTGTACTGAATCCCACTTTGGCCCTCCGATGGCTCCAAAGAGGACTGCATCCGCCGACTTACAGAGGTCCAATGTAGAGTTGGGTAGCGGATGACCACTATCGTCGTAAGCTGCGCCACCGACCAGTGCCTCTTCAAACTCGATGGGAAGATTCAGGGCTTTCAGCACCTTGACGGCTTCGGCAGTAACTTCTGGACCGATACCGTCGCCAGGAAGAACGGCGACCTTGTACGACATCGTTTCGGAATTATGGCACCGTCCAGCCGGACTCTACTGTCGTCTACTTACCTATGAAGTTTCGAGGATTCTTGATCTGTGCATTCGGAGCGGCGTCGCTCTGCGCTTACGCCCAGACTTTGCCGTTGCTCGATAAACCGAGAATTGGGATCCGAGGCTCAGTTGGCCAGTGGAACCGGACAATGGTGGGAGCTGGCTTTGACGTGACCTTCAAGGTTCCGGTCATTCCCATTCCCGCCTTGCGCGTCGATGGCGAACTTTGGGGCAATCCCAGCGACTTCGGTGGAGGAAAACGGGGCAATGCCGTTTCTCTCCTTGCGATGCAAAACTATCCGTTGGTTTACACCGGCCTCGGACCCAGTTATTACTTCACCAGCGACGATGGTGATCATCGAAGTGGGCTTGGATTCAAAATCTTGGTCGGGGCGGACCTGCCCGCAAGCAATATGTATGTCGAAGGAAGCGCTCTTATCGGCCCTTCCCCAGTTGCCTTCTTCTTGTCGGTTGGATTTAAGTTTTAAAGCTATTCTCCAATCGCTTTCACGATAACCCGCTTGCGGCGTTGCCCATCGAATTCGGCATAGAACACTTGCTGCCAGGGCCCCAGGTCAAGTTGGCCGGCAGTAATTGGCAGCATGACTTGATGATGCATGACTAGGTTCTTGAGATGGGCTTCGCCATTGTCTTCGCCGGTTCGGTGATGACGGTAGTCCTTAGTAGGTGCTAGTCCCCTCAGCCACTCTTTAATGTCTTCGATAAGTCCATATTCCAGGTCATTTACATAGACTGCGGCGGTGATGTGCATAGCGCTGACCAAACAGAATCCTTCTTGGATTCCCGATCGCCGGACGACCTCGGCGACTTCCGGAGTGATGCATACAAACTCCTAGCGTTCACGAGTTTGGAATGTTAGGTATTCGGTTTCAGATTTCATGCGCCCAGCTTACAATCAGCAGATTTCCGCAAATGCAGTAGACATTTGTTGCAAGTCGTGTGATAATCAAGCTGCTATGACTGCTAGAGAGCTACTTAACCACCAAATCGAAGATGCTGGTTATCAATTGGAGAAGGTGCTGGATGGAATTGACGGCTCCCTCGATTCTAAGCTGACCCCGGCATCGATGTCGCCGCGAGAAACAGTGGCGCACTTGGGTGAGTGCTACACGGCGGTCATCACGGAAACAGCCGGCGAAAAACACCAGTGGGGTTCCTACTCCCCTCGAACCACCGAATGGCCGGCCCTCTGGATCGAAGTGCAGGAGCTACGGAAACAAGCATCCGCAGCGGCTTTGGATAAGGCGGGATGGGAAAGCCATGCTTCTGCGTTCTT
>JAFAFM010000260.1 GCA_023423495.1 Armatimonadota bacterium | reverse complement strand
GAATAGTATCGCGGCCAAAATTGCAATGATTGCAATGACGACCAGGAGCTCAATAAGCGTAAAAGCGCGGCGCACGATTGTTAGTACGACGGTTTAGTGCTCAAATGCAAGCCGTTCTCCAGAAACCACCCGAAGAGGGGGTTGTAGTGGAATTTGAGTTTGCACTACCGCGTGAGTCATCCTAGGTTCGTTAGCCTGCAGATAAAGCTCGATAAGGCTCTTGAGATTCATCAAGTAGCTCATGGGCAGCAGGAAAAGAAATCTCGAATTCGGAACGCCCTGATCTTGGTTGATGATCTTGCGGAAGTGCATCGTCACTTGCTTCCGCTGGTCTCCCAGCCTTTGAATAGACGCCTTGGCCGGATCCTTAAAGCGCTCGTAGTCATCCCCGATCGCCCGTCGCAGAATAATGATCTCTTGGATCACGGCATTGATAAGGCGCAGAATCTCGAGCGGGATGGTCTCGATGTGGCTGCGGTTCGGCAGAAACGGCCTGATCTCGCGATGGTCGAATTCTCGAGCATAGGAGATGCCCTTAATCATGAGTTCCCTTTGAGAGCCGGAAAGGTCGGCAGGGTCCAGCATCCAAATGGGAAGCAGCTGCTTGACTACGTCGGCATATTTCAAGTCGGGCAAGACTTCTACCTTGTTGGCCTCCGTTATGATCCGCTCTTCGCTCACTTCCAGATCGGCACGCGGACTTCGGACGAATAAGCTCCGAACCACGTCGGCCGGTAGACAATCCATGATCTTGCCACCAAGGGAAGTCGGCATGGAGACCGTCCCATAAGGGATGAAGGAGACATCTTTTCCGCCGAAGAAGGTCTTGGACAAACCCTGAGCAACGAAGAAACTGCCGGCGTGAGGTTCAAGATACGCCTTTGAGAAGGGCTCAGCCGCAACTCCAAACAAACTCCAGCGGACGGCGCAGTCCAACTTCCAGTTCAGCTTGCCACGGAGCTCTTCAAAGCTGACGCTAGTGGATCGCAGGCAGCGCGTGCACATGACATCCGCGTGGGTTTCCGAAACGTGGCCGACTGTGGTCGAGTCGATGTATCCACACACCGGGCAAACCGGCCAGTACAGCTTCTCAGGATGGTAGTCCGGAAACTCTTTCCCTAAGTAATCACGAATTCGGTCCTGCTGTACAAGAACCTGTCTAATATACGGGGCATACAAGCCGCGGTCATAGAGCTTGGCAACGCTGACGACGTTAGGATTGCAGTCTAGTTTCTGGAGCCTTTCTGAGAAGACATTTGCAAAATGCTCGGACCACGACAGATCCTGATCGTAGGGAGCGCGAATGTCACAAATAGGCTTTCCGCAGTACGGTTCAAATTTCGCGACGAGATGAGGATCCTTGTTAACCGCGACTCGCAGCTGTCGAAATGTAAGCCCGTCCAGGTCGTCATTAAAGCAAAGAAAGTGAACAACGTGTCCCTCACTTCTTAGCGCTTTTACTACCTCATCCGCAAGGAGGTACTCGCGTAAATTGCGCTCATCGCCTAAATATGCGCATGTCACACCTGTTGCAACAGTAATCGTGTGTTGGTCACGAAACTTGTTGACGAAGCCCTGAACTAAATTCTGTTCACTCACCCTCGGGCTTAGTATCGTACATTGCTCTAATAATAGGAAGTACTAAGCCCTGTTAATCTTACGGTATTGCGCCACAAGTAACAATTTTACTAGGCTGCTTTCTTGAGCGGCTCATCGGCAAGAGGCAGGATGATGCCACGTTTAGAGCATGCGGCAAGGAACGATTGCGCCATCAGCGGATCGAACTGAGTACCGATGTTAGCCCGTATTTCTTCCAGGGCAACCTGCATGTCCATCCCTTTACGATACGGCCGGTCGGTCGTCATCGCGCTGAAGGCATCAGCCACCGCAAGCAGTCGGCCCATAAACGGAATTTGCTCACCTTCCAACTGGTCCGGATATCCAAGTCCATCCCATCGCTCGTGGTGGGAGCGAACGGCGTCGAGGATGCTTTCCATGCCTGGAATACCACCGACGATCAGTTCGCCCAAGCGCGGGTGCCGCTTCATGACTTCGAACTCTTCGGGAGTAAGTCGGCCCGGCTTGCGAAGGATTTCGTCCGGGACGCCGATCTTACCGACGTCATGCAGCAATCCGCCGATTCTCAGGGTGCGCATCGTCTCCTCGGAGAGACCCAATTCCTCTGCCATCCACAGGGCGTACTCCGTCACGTCCTCAGAGTGCTTACGGGTGTACCGGTCCTTGTTATCCACGGCCGTGATGAGCGCGTCCAAAACCTCGAAGGAAGCCTCGGCTCTCAGCTCACGGTTGGCTCGCTGGGAGTCGCTGGTGAAGACGATTCCCTCGTCGGAACTCTTCGCCTGGTACAAGTTGCTGTCGGCAATGGTAAGGAGCTCGTGCCGGCTCCGACCATCGTTCGGATAGCAAGCGATACCAAAGCTAAGAGAGATCGGTACCGTACGGTCCTCAGTTGGTCGGGAGAACCCTTCCTTCATCAAGCGTCCCCGAATCTTGGTGGCCAAAACGTGAGCCTTTTCAGCTGAGGCATTCGGCATAACAACCATGAACTCGTCACCGCCGTATCTCGCCACCAGCATTTCTTCCGGACACTCTTCATTCAAAACCTTGGCAACTCGCTTGAGAACCTGGTCGCCCGTCACGTGACCGTACGTGTCGTTGAACAGCTTGAAGTTGTTGAGGTCTACGATCATGACAGCAAGCGTCTCTTCTTGCTCTTTGATCTTGGAGAACAACTTATCGAAGCGCTGATGTACAGCTCGGTGATTGAGGAGCTTGGTAACCGAATCCTGGTCGGCAGCTGCTAACGCGTCAGCGTGCTGGCGTGCATGATCGAGAGCCGTGCCAACTTCCATTCCGATCGATTCAAGAAGCTCTTCGTCGCCATGTGCGAACGTTCCGTTTTGGCGCATGACACCGATCATTCCGATCTGGCGGTTTTGCCATTTTAGCGGAGCTCGAAGGCAGTTCCAAACGTCGCCGCTCTCGGTCCTCAAGAGCATGGACTCCGCCGAGTTCTTGAATGGCATGCTGTTGAGGGACTGCTCGACTGATGAATCGGCATCCAACCCATCCAGGGTGTGAAGATAGGGGACGGAGGGCATGCCTGGTCCGCTCTCTTTTAGCAGCCAAACGGCCACACCAGACGCGCTGAGGGCAATCTTGGTGTGCTTTACGGACTCGGACAATACTTCGTTGTAGTTCAACGTGTTGTTGACCGCACGAGTAAGTCTTTGAATGGCCGCCAGCTGACCGGTTCGCTGCTCAACCAACGACTCCAAATTCTCATTGAGGCCAGCCATCTGGCGCGAGAGCGACACGTTCTCAGCAAGCATCAACATCTGGCGGACAAGAATTAGGAAGAAGACGACGATCGCTTCGGTGTATACCGAGGACGAGATCTGCCGATCCTTGATGAAGTCGTCGACGATGACGATGCCGAGCGCGGCCACAACCAAGATGTAAGGAGCGACGACGCGGGCCATGCTTCCTGCGTTGCGAAGTCGCTTGTGGGCCTGCTTTTCATCGATCGACGCCAATCGCTTGGGCCACCATAGGGCGGAGACGGCGCTGAACCCAATCATCATGTAGCCAAATGACCATCCCCAGTCAGCCCAAGAACCGGTCTGATAAGTCTCCTGCAGGTTCATATACAGCAGGTTGCCATCGGCCAGGGCGATCATGCAGAGTCCAACCGCAAGCATCGCGATGGAGCGGCGCAGGGAGCTCTGTCGACTACAACCTTTCAGGGCAACCGTGGCAATAAAGATTGCGAGGAAGTCACCAATCGGATAGCCAGCGCCAATCAGCTTGTCGAGCAGGGGATCGTCCGCCGCGGCAATCCACATTTTATGGATCAAGAAGTACCAAACGAGGATAGCCAAGCTGGCGACCGCAATCGCGCTATCCAAGAATAGGCGGGCCCGGCTCGCGATATGCTGGCTGTAAACGAGCATGCAGACGCCAAGCAAAATACAGGGAAACGAACCGAGATATCCAACGTCGGCCCACCCTGGGAATGGCACTTCTTTTCCAAGAATCGTTTCGTAGACGGTCCAAGTCACTTGACCGCCCGTAAAGCTTAAACATCCAAGTCCAATCAAAAACCATGCGGCTTTCTGCGACGATACGTCGTGACGTCCTTTTAGCCAATAAACGAAGCAGCATATTGAGGCCCATAAGGGCGCAACAATCTGGTAACTATTTTGAAATCCTTGATAAAAGGACTTGCTGCCGGGTCGGAAAACCAACATGGCAATAAAAACTGCCGCGTAGGTAAACGCACCAATAATCGTGACCCTTTGCAAAGTTGAACAATGTGTCCAAAAGGTTCTTAACCGCGTAAATAGTCGCCCCATCGAATTCCTGCCTCATCGAAAGTTGCACAGCACTTTCAAGGGGGTCTTTCCATATAGGCTCATGAAAATCACACAGAATTACCGGATTTTTTGTCTGGCAACTTCGCAAGGACATGGTGTAGTCGGCTAAGCTTTTCCCGAGGGGCTAGACAACTGGGCATCATTTTCGGACTTGGAGCCGCGCTATTTTGGGGATTGGGAGATTTCGCAATCACGAAGTTGGCGCGTTATGTGGGTACGGCTAGGTGCCTTCTGTACATCCAGGCATTCAGCTTGATCTCCTGGGTTTTACTGATCGCAGTCTTTCCCCATCAGCCGGATAAGTCCATTCAACCTTGGATAATCGCTGCCTTGGCGGGCATCTTTCATGTGGTGGGATTAGCGACGACATATCGGGCATTCGAGATCGGCACGTTATCGTTCGTCTCCCCAATCGCTTCAAGCTTCGCGATTGTCACGACCCTGATGTTTGTGATCAACGGAAACGCACCCGCAGCAATACCAATGCTTGGAATCTTGCTTTTGGTCTTTGGGATAGCCGTTGTGACCCGGTCTACAAGTTCGGATGGTCCAGTCACGTTAAAGGGAGTTCCTGAGGCGATAGCAAGCGCCGTTGGCTTTGGCGTGATGTTTTGGATCCTCGATGCCTACGTGAAGGCGCCGCTTGGCGACGTGTACCCGCTCATCTTGCTGAAAGTGATGGCGACAACGTTTGCGGCGGGCTACGTTGCCCGCTCACCCAACG
>JAFAFM010000230.1 GCA_023423495.1 Armatimonadota bacterium | reverse complement strand
CTCGTAGGCCAGTTCATCAGTCTCACTCGCCGTGCCGGCGCCCCAACCTTTCAGACCAATGTTCTGATCCTTGATGACCCGCACGGGCGCATACAAAATAGTGGAAGATTGACCGAAGGCAACCGCTGTGGCCAATATCCCGATTCCTGTTATCCAAACCTTATTCACTTCGAACCTCCGCTCATTCTTATGCTTCATCGCCGAAGCGGATCCGTTCGATCCCGACGGCGCGTCCTGATTCTCTTTCGACGCTAACAACTACCCCACAGATTACACCAGGTTCATTTGCAACCTCAAATCGCTGGGGCAAGGTAGTTCTGAATCGCTTCAAAATGACCTCTCGATCCATTCCGAGCACGCTCCGTACTGGCCCTGACATTCCTACGTCTGTTATGTACGCCGTACCACCCGGCAGCACATTTTCATCTGCCGTTTGCACGTGGGTGTGAGTGCCGACCACGGCGGTCATCCGACCTGCACAATGCCATCCCATCGCGATCTTCTCGCTCGTCGCTTCAGCATGAAAATCCAAGAAGCGATGGGGCGTCGTCACACCTTCAAGTAACTGGTCGATTGCCGCGAACGGGTCGTCATAGCTCTCCATATACACTCGGCCACAAATATTCATCACAGCAAGGTCGATGCCTTCCTTTTGAACCGTTGTAACGCCTTTGCCTGGGATCGCCGCCGGCATATTAGCAGGACGTACGATGGGCTTGCCGGTTTCCAAGTACGGACCAATTTCCCGCTTGTTGAAGGCGTGATTTCCAAGCGTAATCGCATCCGCTCCCTGCTTGTAGAACTCCTCGGCAATCTCCGGGGTAATCCCCACGCCGCCCGCGCTGTTTTCCCCATTGATGATGGTGAACAGCGGCTGATACTGGTCCTGGAGACTGGGCAGACCCTCTCGAACGGCAGTCCGGCCGGGCTTGCCCACCACATCACCCAAGAAGAGAATCGAATAGTGCAAAACTCCGTAAGGATAACCGAATCAGATGGACTGAACGCCGATATAATGCGAACATGCTTAAAGCACGATTGCTGATGGTAGGGGTGGCGATTGCCGCCTTGGCTCCTGCCGTTCAAGACGCAAATGCGGTCAAAGCCCAGATTCAAAAAGAAATGAACGGCTATGTTGCCGCAATGAAGAAGCGGGATACCAAGCAGATGGAGAAGTTCGTCTTGGCGAACTTCGATCCCAGCTTCAAAGACACAAGCATGGATGGCACGACAAGGAATCGTCAGGAAACGATCAAGGTCATGAAAGAGAACATCGCTATGCTTCGGTCGGTCAAGGCGATGTCCGTCAAGATCGTAAGCATCAAAGTGGTCGGCAACAAGGCCACGACCACGGAGCAAATGACTTTGGACGCGCTGATTGCCCCGATGGCACCAAACTTGAAGGCCAGCACCTTGAAGGTGGATTCGACTTGGACGGGTACCTACTTGAAGAAGGGAGCCAAGTGGCTCTGCACGGCATCAAAGTCAACGAAAGAGAAGGTCTTGATCGACGGCAAGCCTCAGTAAAAGATTAATCGAACAAGCTCATTGTGATCCCCTTTTCGAACGCCAGAAGGCGCTCCTTCATGTCGAGGCCTCCCGCGTAGCCGGTCAGCTTGCCGCTAGTCCCAATAACCCGGTGGCAAGGGACAATAATGGCGATAGGGTTTCTGGCATTTGCCATGCCTACTGCGCGCGATGCAGTCGGCTGGCCTAACTGCTGAGCCAAAGCCCCATAAGAGCGCGTTTGTCCAAACGGAATCTGGAGAAGCAATTTCCAAACTCGTTTTTGAAAGGCCGTTCCAACGGGATCTAGCTCGAGATCAAACGTGGTCCGTTTGCCAGTGAAGTACTCCTGCAACTGCTGCGCGACATGGCGGACCTTATCAGAAGAAGTTTCGCTACCGAGTGGATTGTGGGCGCCAAAGTACAACTTGGTCAACGCGCCGGTCTCACCGACCGTCGGTGTCATCGGACCAAACGGCGTTTCGATAATTTGGTGGTAATTCATTTCAGGCTTTGCCAAAGGTGATAGGTCGCAAGGCTGCGGTAAGGCGCGAATGCGTCAGTGAGCGTTTCGATCTGCTGCAGGGTTGGTTTTGCTTCCAAACCAAACAGCTTGGAAACTCCCGCAGTTAAGCCGGTGTCTCCAAGGGGCAGACAATCGGCAAAGCCAAGGGCCCGCATCAAAATGTATTGGCTAGACCAAATTCCGATCCCCTTGACCGCTAAAAGAGCCTTGCTTGCCCGAGTGTAAGAACTGGTCGCGAGCGCCTCCCCCCATCCACCGCCAAGCTTCGCGATTCCAATCAAGTATTCGGCTTTGCGGGCCGAAAACTGCATCGCGGTCAGATCCTCAAGCTTTGCGCATGCGAGGCTCTCCCACGTTGGCAAGGTATAGAGATCTTCGCCAACGGGCGTGCCGTACCGCTCGATCAGGCGTTTCCGAAGAGCGAAAGCAAAGGCAAGATTAACTTGCTGGCCGGCTATCGCCCAGATCAACCCGTCAAGCAACGATTGAGTTTGTGGTAGCCGGGCGCCCTTGCGTGATTCCAGGAGGTGGCCAAAACCTCTCGCTTCCACGCCGGCTTCAAAGGGCCGGACATCAAAGCCCAGGGACATAACGCGGGCGACGGTTTCATATCCGCTGAGAGCAGAGCCCTTTACTACGGTAACAGCTGCTGTCGGACCGAACTCGATCTTGAGTAGGTCGCCGTTCGGTGTGGCGAGCAACCCACTCGTCCCAAGAAGGCGCTCGGTTGGACTCATTGGATCCCGACCAAAGGAACTGAGAAAACAGGGCAGGTTGTAATTCGGCGGGAGCTGAAACTGGAACTGGCTCTGGCTTGGCAGCTGTCGATATTCCGAAGGGGTAAGTCCGGACTTACGCTTGAAATTCTCGTTGAAAGTCGACAGGCTCTCGTAACCTACTTCGAACGCGATTTCGGTGACGCTTAGCCCGGAGTTGAGAAGGAAATCCTTTGCCCTTTGGAACCGGGCTTGCCCCAGAACCTCGGCGGGGGTCTGTTGGTAATGCAGGCGAAACAATGAATTGGCTTTTGTAACGCCAACTTCTAAGGACTCGGCGATCGAGTCGACACCTGAGAACTCGCCAGGCTCTTGCCTTATGCGGTCGACGACCTCTTCCAATCGGGCGAGTTCCGAATCTTCGCCACGTTCGTACTCGTCTGGTCGACATTTCTTACAAGGCCGCAAACCCGCTGCTTCCGCGTCAGAGCCGCACGCAAAGAACTGCACATTCTCCGCTTTGGGTGTCCGAGCATGACAAGAAGGAAGGCAATAGATGCCTGTGCTCATCACGCCGATGATGAACTTGCCATTGTTGGCCGGATCCCTGGTTCCCAAGGTGGCAAGCATTTCCTCACGGGTCAATTTCACGACTTCAGTTTCGGACAATTCCTAAGCGACTTGCCATCGGATTTCACCGTTCAAATCTATTTAGCCGTGCCCGTTGCGCGGGTCTCTCGGATAACAGTAACTTTGATCTGTCCGGGATATTCCATCTCGGCTTCGATGCGCTTGGCAACGTCGGACGCAAGCCGAGCCGCCGCGAGGTCATCGATCTCTTCCGGCTTTACAATCATCCGAACTTCTCGCCCGGCTTGCACTGCAAACGACCGTTCGACGCCAGGGAAAGAGTTGGCAAGAGTTTCCAGGGCAGTCAAGCGCTTTAGGTAGCTCTCCAAATTCTCCCTTCGGGCACCTGGTCGAGAGGCTGAAATGGTGTCGGAGATGATTACCAGCATGGCCTCTTGAGAGGCGGGTTCGATCTCGTAGTGGTGAGCGCCGACCGCATTCAGCACGATCTCCTTCTCTCCCAAACCGCGCAGGAACTCCATGCCCGTCAGAGCGTGGGGACCCTCCCATTCCGGACCGAGCGACTTCCCGATATCGTGAAGCAGTCCGGCACGTTTGGCAACTTCGACGTTAAGTCCAAGTTCTGCCGCCAAATTGCCACATAAGCGGGAAACCTCAACTGAGTGGTCTAAAACGTTTTGGGCGTAGCTGGTGCGGAATCTAAGTCGGCCCAACACCTCGATGACCTTGGGCGACAAGCTAGAGACATTGGCCCGTTCGGCGGCGCGCTCTCCCGCTTCTTTGACCATCCGGTCCACTTCTTCCTTCGCTTTCTCAAAGAGCTCTTCGATGCGGGCGGGGTGGATTGTGCCATCCACCATCAGGTTCATCAGCGCTAGGCGGGCTGTT
>JAFAFM010000225.1 GCA_023423495.1 Armatimonadota bacterium | reverse complement strand
CCTTAGTCATGTCCAAGCGAGGTGTTATGGATACGATCGACTTTGTGTTTACCAAAGTCAAAACCAGATCCTGCTTGCTCAAATCGGGCGGATTCTTGCTCTTCATGGCTTCGGCCATGTTAATTTGCACGCCGTATGTAACCAAGAAATTCTGACCGTAGAGTTCGACCGTGCTTCCATCTGTCCAAGAAATCCCCATCCGGTCAAAGAAATCGAAAGCGATCGCGTCGTTCGGATTGGACTCTGCGCTTGCCCCGCTGGCTCCCATGGCCCCGAACGCGCCCATCATCATCATCATGGGATTCATGAGGGAAGAAAAAAGATCGCTTCCTCCTTGTTTCTCAAATGCTATCTTCACCGCGCGCATGTTGTCGGGAAGGTCGGCCGGCTTGATCTTTTGAGGATGCTTCGGATCTTGAAGAACTGAGTTCAAGTCTTGGGCTGGAACAAGCGACGGCAGGAGCAGGACCGTGGCGGCGATGGCGTGGACAAATGTTTTCATCGTAACTCTTGGAATTTACTGAATCTATGGCTCAAATCGCTATTGAGTCGGAGAATGAATTGTTCCACGTAGGACAAGCTTTCCCTCCTCGGTGGAATAGGAGGTTAGAGTCACAGGGACGGGCAGGTCCTTGACATCGAGCACCGGATTGACTTTGTCCAGCTGACTTTGGACCATATTCTTTGCTCCGATTCCAAGGACATCGACGGTTTCAAGGTCGATAAAAAGCTGTTTGCCGTCAACAATCCGAAGAGTACAAACGGCCGTTCCCTTCATGATCATGATGTTGGCCTGAACATAGATCCGGTCATCTTTCAGTTCGACCTCGAAGTTTTTCAGTCCACCGGGAGCCTGCTTTTCCAGGAAGTCGGCAATATTTGGCGCGAGCAGGAGAGCTTCCATGTCGCCCGGAGTTGACAGTTTGACTTGGAGCGGCTCCGGCTCGATGCGGATTCCTTGTCCATGAATGGTAATCGCGTTGATCGTAAGGCCCATGGAAAGGACGACATTCTGGAGAACCACTTCAAGTTGGCTGATCTCCACCGAGCTTGGCTTCATGACCCGAGCGTACCTTTGGACGGACGTGACGGATTTTATTAGCTGAAATACCAGTTTTTCTAAATTCAGCCTTATGGAATAGACCCCATGTTCGTTGCCTTTTTGGTGGGAAGGCAATTGGGATGGGTTAGGCGAAGGAATGGCGGCTATCAAAGAGATTGGCAAGGCTTATCGAAGCACGTTGTGCTGGATTTCCTTGCTAGTCGGACTCAATCTTGGGTTGGCGGGGTTCATGATCTTCATGCCCGAAGGATCGCTTCGAACCTCGCTGGCGGAAGTTGGCCGATTCGTCATTCCTCTGATCGCCTGTATTCCATGTTTCGGTTTCCGGAAGTCTGCCATCTTCCGCCGCCTTAGCCAGTCCCGCCACGTTCCCACTGCCCTCGGATTGTCCATCCTGTTCCTTGCCCTCGGTGCTCTGGTCGAAAGCCTTGAGGTCCGATATTTCCATCGGTCGTCATCCTTTGGCTGGGCAGATTTGTTCTTCTTAAGCAAGTACGCATTTGTGATTGCTTCGATCACAATTTGGCCAAGCCGTCCGCTACCGGGCGCGTTGAGGTGGCGAGCCTGGTCCGATGGACTTGTGCTTCTGTTGGCACTAATGGCCTTCGGTTGGGTAACGCTGATCGGCCCGTCAGTGATCGATTCCAACATTTCGCTATTAGGTGTCTTGGTGGATTCGGCGTATCCGGTCGGCGATATCCTCATCGTTTTTAGCGTTTTGCAGATGATGCGTAAAGGGTTTGATCCCCGGTTCCGCCTTGCAACCCACCTGTTCGTTTTGGCCCTCGGGATTAACACGGTTGGCGATCTTTACTTGGCCATGTCGCAGATTGCCGGGATTAGCGTCCCGCAGGGCATACTCGATGCTGTTTTGCCCTTCACTGCCTCCTTAATCGCCGCCGCAGCGGTAGCAATTAAGTCGCAGATGCAGCAGCCTGGTTTTGAAGACATCCAGAATGATGAGCGTATCGTAGTCTCGCAACGAACCTGGACACTCTACGCCCCATACGTGCTCGTTCCGGCTGTCGGAGTGCTGGTCTTGCATGCATCGCGTTCGACGGTGAATGAGACGATTCGAAATGGACTCTATTTCTGCGGCCTTGGGCTGATCATCGCCATCTTGATCCGCCAGCTGATTGTCATTGCGGAAAACGGTTCACTTTATTCGAGGCTCCGGGAAGCCTATGCGGAGCTGGAAGAGAAGAACGAACAGATTCTCAAGGCCGCAGAAGATACCGCGACCATGAACGATCGCTTGAGATCCATGACCGATGAACTGGCCGGCCAGAATCGTACGCTGTCCGAATCCAACGAGCTTTTAGAGCGAATGGCGACCAAGGATGGCATGACGGGTCTTGCTAACCACCGAGCTTTCCAAGAGCGATTGAAAGAAGAGATTGCCCAAGCGAAGCGCATCGGAAACCCACTTGTCCTTGCCCTTATCGATGTCGACTTCTTCAAGCAGTACAACGACAACTACGGCCATCCGGCGGGCGACGAGGTGCTCCGATCGATTGCCAAACTTCTTGAGGAGAGTACAAGGGAGGGCGATCTTGCCGCTCGCTATGGTGGGGAGGAGTTTGCCTTGTTGCTGCCCCATACGAACGTCGAAGCCGGATCCCAAATCTTGGAAAGACTTCGCGAAGCTGTTTCCACTTTCCCGTTCCAGCACCGGCGCGTGACTTTGTCGGTCGGGATGAGCGGCCTAAACGACGAATGCTCTTCGCCGGAGAAGATGATCGATTTCGCCGACAAAGCGCTTTACCTCGCCAAGAACCGCGGTCGAAACCAAGTCGTGTCGGCTTGCGGAGTCTACGACACCCACGACGGCAAGCACGGCGGCTTTGATCTTGCAACGCCGATGGGCTACGCTAAGATGCTCTCCGCGGGATTGCAGTACTATCCGCAAGCCTTGGCCCACGAGCCACAGTGCGCCTTGATTGGAGGACTCCTCGCCACCCTGGAACTGCGCGATCCGATGAGTCGCGGTCATGCTCAGCGAACCATGCAGTACGCGATGCGAATTGCGGAAGAAGCGATGCGTCGCGGTGAGATCAAGATGTCGCCGAGTGAGCTACGCTCGTTAGCTTTCGGCGCGCTTCTTCACGATATCGGCCGCCTAGGAATATCGGAGCGCATTCTCGCTTCGATTGAGCCATTTACTCTCGACGAGCGGCGCGAAATCGAGCGGCATACACTTATCGGCTCAGAATTGGTGCAACGATTCCCTGCGCTCGGCTGTGCAATTCCGCACATTAAGCACCATCACGAGCGCTGGGATGGAGGCGGTTACCCGGCCGGTTTGAAGGAAGAGGACATCCCGCTGGGAGCGCGCATCCTGGCGTACGCCGATGCTCTCAACGCCATGTCCACGGATCGGCCGTACGCGGCGAAAAGAACTTATGAGGAGATCCGCGCTGAATTCCAGCGGCATGCCGGTGGGCAGTTCGATCCTGCGCTCCTCAATGCATTTCTTGCCGTCCCCGATGAAGATTGGGATCAGTTGCGCATCAATGCCATGATTGGTCCAAGCATCGCCCCGATGGCTGCATAAGCCCATTTCAAGGTACCTTTGCATTGGCCATGATCTCGATATTAGTGGCGTCCCTACCGATGATTGCTTCCGGAACCTATTGCGCAATCGAGCGAGTGCAAGTACCCGAATTACGGTTCGGGGTCAGCGCCGAGACTGCTCCCATCGATCCCGGTTTCCAGTGGGATGAGGCTATCGTAAGTTGGAATGTCGAGAAGTCACACAATGCGAGGCTCAAGGTCGAGGCGAAGATTAGCGATCGCTGGTATGTCATCGCGGAGTGGTCAGGGAACTTGGCAATGAGTTCCCGGAGAAGCGTTCCAGACCAAAAGACTGAGGAGGCCGAAGTCTTGACCGACATCCTGAAGGTTAAAGATGGAGCCCGACAACTCATCTTGCGACTTACGCTCGATAAGATTCGCCCGGAAGGAGATTCCCCAGCAATCAAACGGCTTGCCGTTTGCTTCTCGAACAGCGCAGCATTTTCCATTGGGGACGCCGCAGGATCGGGAGCGAAACGCGCGATTCCGGTTCCGCAAGAAGCTCAAGGTCCGTATGAACTGGGTAAGTTGAAGTATCAGCCTAGTGACGCGTCACCGGAGTTCGAGAAGTGGTTCAAGGCTGTCAAAGGCGCGCAATATTGCAGTCCGACCTGTGTGTCGATGATTCTCCGATTCTGGGCTAAGGAACTCAATCGACCCGAGCTGAACATTCAGGTGCCGACCGTTGTGCCAAACGTCTTCGATGAGAAGTACCCCGGCACAGGCAACTGGTCCTTCAACACCGCCTACATGGGAAGCTTTCCGGGAATGATCAGCTACGTGACCCGCTTGACGTCTATTTCAGATCTGGAAGCTGTGGTCGATGCGGGGATTCCGGTAGTTTGCAGTGTTTCGCATAACCTGGTTCTGGGCAATGGAAAGCCGGCAGGAGGAGACGGTCACCTCGTCATCGTGGTTGGTTTTGATGATAACGGTGACGTCATCGCCAACGATCCCGGCATCTCGGCTAAGGTTCGCCGGACGTACAAACGCTCAGATTTTATGAAGGGCTGGAATACGTCAAAGCGAACAGTTTATATTTGTCACCCAGAATCGATCAAGCTTCCAAGCCTAGCTGAACGGTCATTGCTCGTGCGGCAGTCAGTACTTAGGTTTTTCGGCCCAACCTCTCTTCTCAAAACTGCCAGAACCTGCGAAACTTAGGCCCGATGAAGAAGGCCCTGGTTTTTGCTGCTATCGCCCTAATTCTTTTGTGCGCGATCGGCGGCTACGTGATGCAAAGGGCAGCCGCTGCGAAAGCCGCGCAAAGCCAGAAGACGGGCATTCACACCGTAGTCCAGGGAGATCTGTCGGTCAATGTCGTCGATACCGGCACAATCGACGCCGTGAACTCGGTCGAAGTCAAGAGCCGGGTGAGCGGGCGGCTCAGCAAACTCCTCGTCGAAGAAGGGGATAGCGTGGTCGCCGGACAGGTCATCGGCCTGATCGATCCACAAGAAACTCAATTCACCGTTGCTCAAAATCAGGCCCAGCTATCGGGGGCCCAAAGTGGCGCAGCGCGCACCCGCATAGAAATTCAGCAACGCAGGGTGACTGCTCTGGCTGACCTTCGGCAAGCCGAATCCCGGCTGGCCAGGGTCGAAACGGAATTGGGTGCTCAGCCAACTTTGACAAGTGCCGCCATCCAAGAGGCAACGGCCGAATTGAACCGGCGTCGTCAGGAGAAAGAGAATCTTCAAAGAGTCGAACAGCCGAACGCCCGTACGCGAGCCCTGACCGCCCAACGGGATGCCTTCGCGAATCATGAGAACCTGAAGCGGGAACACCAGCGCCGAGAGAGCCTGCTCGCCGAGGGATTTATTTCCGTTCGTGACGTTGAAGCGTCTAGGCTGAATCTTGAAGTCGCGCGCCTCAAGCT
>JAFAFM010000142.1 GCA_023423495.1 Armatimonadota bacterium | reverse complement strand
GCTTTTGTTTTAAATGCCTGGTCTGATTTGGACTATGCCACCGTGCACAAGGCCTTTGGCGATCAACCATCGCTTGCCAGTTTTTAAATTGCCGGCATAGATCTGGCTTGCCCAGACATGTTTGTCTTTGCCATATCTTACGAGGGGTCGCCATGGCTCAATTCCCGACCAATATAGGCTATTGGGGTCGAAGTCCAGCAGGTCGATGTTGTCCAATAGGAGAATGCCGGTTCCGGTGGCTAAATCGATTTTATAGACTCGCAACTCGGTGCCAGCCGAACCACCACCAACAAACGATTGTATGTATGCGTTCCCTTTTTCGCCTGCGTAAATGGTATCGGCCATGCCCCTTAAAAATTCAGCTTTCTTTTGACTTTCTTTCCAGCTGTAAATCCAACTTTCGCCTTTTTGATTAGAATCTTTCTCCCACCTAACAATGACCCCAGGCTTCAAGAGTAGTTGGCCTGCTCCCCAAAGAGATTTCGATCTTGGCTCGGACTTGGCGATACCGCCACTTGGCAATAGGTAGCGATCATCTCGCCAAGGTCTGGGGCGACCACGTTCGTTAGTGTCCCAAATGTCTTTAGAAATGATCGGGACACGCTTAATGATCTGGTTAGATATCAGACTGTAAACAACTTCTTGCTGAGACTCTCGCCACAGAATGTGGTCTGGTCCCAACCACTGAACCTCGTAGATACCCTTTTTCGCGTTTGAGAGTTGTCGACGCCTTGAGCCGTCTAGTCGGCTCACATAAACTTGAGACACGCTGACTCGAGAGTCTCCGGGAGGATAATAAAATCGCGCGCTAAAGGCAACTTGAGCGTCAGGCGCGACGCCACTCTGAAGAATGACAGTGGCGAGCCAAGCGAGCGCCATAGGCTGATTCTAACCCATCAATTCCCGAGCGCACTCGCCAATGATCGCGATGGCTTGCTCGATTTCGCCGTCCCAACGGCTCACGTTAATTCTTAAGAAGTTTCGATATTGGTCGTGAGCTGAGAAGAGCATGCCGGGGGTAAAGGTCACGCCCCTTTCAATGGTTTTGCCGTAAAGGGCCAACGTATTGATCTGCTCCGGCAACTCCACCCAAAGCACAAACCCTCCCATTGGACGCGTCATTTTCGTTTCCTTAGGGAAATGGCGACAGACGGAATCAGCGACCATTCGCACGTTAGCCTCGTGCGCCTTGCGCGCTCGTCGGAGGTAGTGATCATAACCGCCATTGCTGAGGAACTCCGCAACCACCATCTGGGGCAGGGAAGCGGCAGTAATGTTCATTGCATACTTCGCGCGCTGGATTTGGGAGCGATGCTTGCCATTCACCACCCAGCCGACCCGCATACCGGGAGCCAAAGTCTTGCTGAATGAAGAGCAGAGCAGGACTGCATCCGAATCGTCGTAAGCTTTAGCAACACTCGGGCGGGCTTCCTCGAACCCAAGGTCTCCGTAGATGTCGTCCTCGATGATCGAAGCATCGTAACGTTGGCAAAGGCTCACAAGCTTCTGCTTATCGACATCTGAGAGTTGACCGCCCAATGGATTGCCGAAATTCGTGGAGAGCATCACCGCCTGGATTTGGCGGTTTGTGCCGTAAGCTTCGGCCAACGCCGCCTCCAGCTTGGTAACGCACATGCCCTCTCGGCTGCGAGTTTCAATCTCTACCGCCTTGAGACCTGCCAGCCTTGTCGCTAGGAGGACTCCGTAGTAGCAGGGCGACTCTACCGCGACCACGCCTCCAGGACGGCAGGATGCTTGCAGAGAAAGGACTAAAGCTTCTTGGCACCCGCTCGTAATCGTGATGTCCTGCGGAGATACGGAGCAGCCGGCTTGAAATAGCCGCTGGGCGATCTGCTCCTTAAGCGGCATGTGCCCACCGTGCTCCATATAGCCGTAAGCCTCTTCTGACCAGTCTCGGATTACCTGCGATGTAATGCGGTTTAGCTTCGCCGCCGGACGGAGCGCCGGGTTTGGAGTCGCAAAAGCCAGGCTTGTGACATCCTCGCGATAAGCGTCGGCCATGATTTGTTCCAGCAGCACCTCGCGTCGAAACTCCGCTGGCTCAAATTTCGGCATGGTTCGACCCGGCTCCGACGGAAGTGGCGCCGGTCGGGAACGCACGTAATGTCCCGACTGCGGTCGTGGGTGAATGTAGCCTTGATCCTCCAAAAGTCGGTAGGCATCCAGCACAGTTGTCACGCTGACCTTATAGGCACGGCTCAGTTCTCGGACGGAGGGCAGCCGGTCGCCTGGCCGATACGTTCGGCGAGTAATCTGATCTCGCACGCGCGTGGCCACCTTTTCGTAAAGTCGATCTCCGATTGCGGGCATGATTTCTACTGTATACCTTCTCCACGGCAACCCACCAGCACAGTTTCAGGCTTGAATTAGGATCACACGCCGGCCTAAGCAACTGTACTTCTCATTTCTTGCCGAACAGATTGAGTCCGTAGAATAGATCTATGAGCACATGCTTGGAAAAGGAGATGGTCGATACGGCCAAACTTAGTAATCGGGAAGTCCTCCATGTGACCAAAGAGCGCCCCGTGCAAATCAAAGTGCTTGGTGGAACTGCCTACATCACCCGCGAAGGAGATTTTGAGGACTACATTGTCCGAGAGGGCGAAGACCTCTGCATAAAGGACCACGGATTAGTCGTGGTGCAAGGTTTCCCAACTGTGGAATTTCGAGTTTCGGCGTAGCGGTCAAGCAGCCACGGAAGGCCGCAAAACCGCAATCATTTTAAGCAACATCTGCTCCAATGATTCCATCGCGTTGTAGGAAGGAAGCATTCCTTTCACCTGCGCATCGGTATCGCTGAGCAACTCGAAGCAGGCCGTCAGCCGTTCGAACGTTGTATTCCGAGCCATCTGCATTGCTTTCTTGCGGACAAACGGTGCTTGCTTCATCCAATCTGGATTTTGAGGCATCCTGCTCGCGAACTCGTCGGGCAGGCTCTCTGCATTCAAACCGGCCTCAATAATCGCCCGAGCTTGCCAAATCAGTTTAAGCTGCCGGTGGACCGTGGGCAGGATGCGCCCGAACGCAGCTTCCTCCGCCTTGGTGGCGGTCCCGACCAGAATCCGCAATTGCCGAAGAGCCTCGCCGCCGTCGCCGGTTATGGCGGAATCCACCATCCGAAAGACGTTCCAGTCCCGTGAGGGCATCGCGGCAGACTTCACATCGCCCTCGGTGATCTGTTCAGCCTTCCCAGCGAAAATAGTAACTTTTTCCAGTTCTTCAAGGCTTCTCGACAGACTGAATCCGCACATCTCGGCGAGAGTTTCTGCCGCCCTTGGCGACATTTTCTTGCCCAAGCGAGTGGCCTCCTCTCGGATGCTCTCCACTAACTGTTTTGGATTGGTTTTGAAAGATTCGACATAGCCGCCAATCTTACCAACGGCCTTTTCCCAATTGGCTTTTACCGTTCCGTAGGATCGCTGTCGGCTATCGTCGCCGGTCTCATCATCCGCGACGAGAACAAGAAAAGCCGTATCCGGCAAGGAATCCCATCCAGTTGTATCGATCTGATCACATCGCAATAAATGGCGAACCACGACGCATCTTCTCGACGAAAGGAAGGGCGTTGTGCCGACGGTCGCGCTCCACTCGCTCGGTGTCGTGACGCCGGCCTCGGCAAACTCAATATCGAAGTCATCCTCGATCGTCGCCGTCTTCACGCACTCTTGAAT
>JAFAFM010000136.1 GCA_023423495.1 Armatimonadota bacterium | reverse complement strand
ACATTTCCATCTCCAAAACCCGCATTTCCATCTCCAAAACCCGCATTTTCATCTTCGAAATGCGCATTTTGACCATCGGAATGCGACAAAAAATCTTCAAAACCCGCATTTTGATCACCAAAATGCGAAGAAAAATCATTTTTATGCGCATTTATTCCGTTTTGTATTGCGTGCGTTTTGCAAAAGTGACCGGCTGGGCCCTATAAAATCGGATTCCAACGGGGTTGCGTTTCGCAAAAATCAAAAGAACCCTAAAGTTTTTCCGCACCTGCACCAATACTTCAAAGCGGAGGGCCAAAAAAACGCCTAGAACAAACAAAAATGTTTATCACAGAGAATATGAGTGACGCACTGTATAGCCCGTCGCTTACCAATTTCAAAACGGTTAGTGGCGCCAACTTGGCGGCACTCGGATTAACTGCCGCCGACAAGCTCATTATCGATGAAGCTTGCAACGACTATGTAACGGCGTACAACGCACATTTGGCAGCAAAAGCCGCCGCGGAAGCCGCCCGCGAAGCCAAGGATGATCAGCGCGCTACCACGCGTGCAGTCATTAACGGTTACGCCAAGCAATTCCGGGCAAATCTTGGGATTCCGGATTCGCTCTTGGTGGAACTGGAGGTAGCACCGCATTCCACGCCGGGCGTTAAGACTGCTCCCACTACTCCGATCAATACCGTGGCTACGGCTGACGGCAATGGCGACATCGAACTGAAGTGGAACCGAAACGGCAACATCTCCGGCACCATTTTTCAAGTGGAGTACAAGACCAGCCCCAGCGGCGCTTGGACCAATTTGGGATCTACGAATACCCGGAAGTTCCGATGCAATTTCCCGGCTGGCAGCTATGTGGCTTTTCGCGTGTGCGCCCAGCGACGTGGTATTTCCAGCAACTTCTGTACCCCAGTTACCCTGTGGGCCACAGAACCTACCGAAACGCTGCAGATTGCGGCGTAAATGAAGAAAAACGGCTAGTGAACTAGGCGGCTAGTCAAAAACAAGCGCCTCCAACTTTTCGGGTTGGAGGCGTTTTGTTTATTACTTCTGCTTCTTGCGGCGCTTGAGGTAAGCAAGCGCACCCATTCCCATTAAGGCGAATGTTGCGGGTTCTGGAACCGCTTCCACGGATTCAAAGTGGAATTGCGTAATCAAGCCATCCGTTCGGGCTTGATCGCCGATATCACCAAACGGATTGTTGCTGAAGGTGAAAACACGCGAAATGGCGTCACCGGTTGTATTTTGGGCGTCGAAGAACGTGCTTATGGTGCTCCCGATACCAAGCACATCCATGAGCAAATTCCCCTGGCTCGGATCGTATAGAAACGATGTTGTGAAGGGAATGAAGATGTCAAAATTCTTGGGACCGCCCGCTGGCCCGGTATCTGCAGACGAGATTGACAGTGCCCCGCTTCTCACGGTGGTCTCGTCTGCTCCGATGTTTGCGGAGAAAGTGGAGCTAAGGCCGTCCACCGCCATCGATGTCGTGGACATCCGAATGAGAATGGAGGGTAACACCGCGTTGAATGGATTTCCGGAACCAGCGTCCGGCCGAAACGAGATGCCGGTGATCAGTATCGGGCCGGTATTGAAAGCGTCTGCACCATAGACCTGCTGGTAACGTTGGGCATTCAGATTAGAGTTGAAGCCAGTGTAGTTAAAGGGAAATCCGTTGTTCGAATTCCCCTCGGCGTTTTCCTGTGCCCCTGGCACAACCAGAACTTGGGCAAACGTCGCCGTTGAAACAACTGCCAATGCGGTGACGACGCCTAAACGAAAAGTCCTCATCCAATCCCTCCAAAACCCATTCGGCTGGCAGGCTTGCCAGCAGATGACATGTTATCGCAGCAGTGTAGATCTGAGAAGGTGCATCCGGCAAATCTAGCAATTGTGCTTGCCATGGTTTTGAAGTAGAACGGAGGTCGACGGCGGCGACCATAATCAGCGAATGAACGCGCGTCGTGAAAACCAGATCGCATGGATGCTGATCTTGGGGGTTGCCGCCATTTTGATTGGAATTCTCGTGTCGATTCTTTCCTTCGGGGCGGCGATGAATCTTCGAAACAAGACCCCGATTTTTCTGATTGCCCTGGGGCCGATATTGATCGTGGGTGGGATAGCGCTGATCGGTTACGGGGTCTTCTCCGGCCACGCGACCAATCGAAAGGCGCAGGCCGGCGGTGTGCGGCACGTCCCGGATTGTTATGTGGTGGGCGTATACGCCATCAATGAGCGTGGCGAAATGATCTTCGCCGACTACGATCTCCTGGATCATCCGAAGTGCAAGTTCTTTGTCCGGCTGAAACTGCCCGATGGCTCCGATGCTGAACTCGAATGCGCTCGGGAATTGATGATGAACATCGGGGAGGGCATGAAGGGTAACGCTCAAATCAAGGGGCGATGGCTGGGGTCCTTCGTCCCGGTGATGCGGCCGCAATGAAGATTATCGCAATAGGGGGCGGCTCGCTGGGACTGGGTGAAACAGAGCCGATGGATCGGGAGTTGATCTCTCTGGCCAACAAAGAAAACCCGCTAGCCTTATTTATCCCAACCGCAAGTGGCGACGACGAGCTGTACATTCGGGAATTCGAACTTACCTACGACCGGTATGGCTGTCGGACCGAGGTGTTGAGGCTGCACTCGGACGACAATCCATCGAAGATCGCCGAGGCAGACGTGATTTACGTCGGTGGCGGTAATACCAAGATGATGCTGGAGCTTTGGCGGGAGACCGGCACAGACGCAGCATTAACCCAGCATCTAAAAGCGGGCAAACCGGCGGGAGGTTTGAGCGCGGGTGCGTTGTGCTGGTTCCGCGTGGGCAATAGCGACTGGCCGCAATACGAAGGCATTCCCGGCGTCAATACCGACCGCCTTGACTGCATGGGCTTGGTGGATCTGGTGCTTTGCCCTCATGCCAGCCGAGAACCCTTCCGCCTTGATGAGTTTCGAACGATGATGAAGGGTGAGCGAGGCGCTGGCATGGCGTTGGACGACGGTTGCGCCATTCAGATCGAAGCTGATTCCTATAGAATCATGAGTTCGCTGCCAGGAGCCGTCGCTCACCACATAGAGTGGCGTGATAGCCTTATGTTTGAGCGCGAGTTACCTCCGCATGAATACTTCCGACCGCTGGCCAGTCTGCATCGCGTGGAAGTCCATCCGTAGCGTAAAGCTATGGTTGCAAACTATAATCCTCCCAACATGCCGGAAGTAGCCGAAATCTGGGGCCGCGTTTTACCGACCGTCAAACAGGGCGTGACGGGCGTTGGCGTTTGGACGGCTTTGAATTCCGCCAAACCCATCACGTTCGAAGATGGCATGTTCGTGGTCGGCGTTCCGCACGAGGAAAGTGAGCTTGCCGGTCACTTGAAGCTTGCTTCCACCAAGCGGCTCATCGAGCAGACACTTTCGGGTGAGCTTTCGCAGACTATCCAGTTCCGCGTCATCGAAGGCGTCACGATGCACGACTGGGACGTGGAGAAGCGTCGCGACGCGGAAAAGAAGAAGCTGAACGAGCAGGCGATGGCCAAGCTTCGGCTTGAGCTGCAGGCGCGCTCAAGCTGGGATCAAGTTTACGAGCAGCTCAGCCGGAAATATGCGGCCGTTGCGAACAAGTCTTTGCCGCAGAATCGGGCCAGATTCTTTGAGGAAGGCGTCGAACTGGTGGTGGCCGCCCGCAAGGACCAAACCAATTTTGACGAAATGCAGGAGCGGAATTTCGCCCGCTGCCTGGAACGGTTGGCGCAGTATTCCGAGATGCCAAGCGCCATCGTCGCCCGCGAAGTGTTGCTGCGGTCCGGCGAACTCTAAATGCCGACCTGCGTCGTCCTGGGTTCTGGCACCAGCAACGGGATTCCCATGTTGGGGGTCGAGTATCCGGAAGCCTTCTTGGCCAATGAAAAAAATTGGCGCACTCGGGCTTCGATCTGTATTCTGGGTCCCACCGGCAACCTGTTGGTCGACTGTGCCCCGGAAATGCGGCTTCAGATGGCGCGCGAAAGGATCTACGACGTCGAAGCCACTCTGATCACCCATACTCACGCGGACCACGTGATGGGAATGGACGACCTTCGCTCCCTGTGCGTGAAAACTAGACGAGATATGCCCGTCTACGCGTGGCCTCAGTACCAAGAGGATATTAAGCGGATATTCCCCTACGCGTTTACGGAGATGCCTCCGGGCGTAGAAGTGCCGCGATTTGACCTTAGGGACGTCCCCGAGGCACTCAATGTGGGCGGCATGGAGATCACGACTTTCCAGGTGATGCACGGCAAACTGCCCGTAGTCGGATTGAGGCTTGGGGATTTTGCTTACGTGACGGACGTGTCGGAGATTCCAGAGGCTGCTTGGAGCAAGCTTCTAGGGCTTAAAACCCTGATCCTGGATGCGGTCCGTATCCGTCCGCACCCCAACCACTTCCATTTCGAGAAGGCAATCGAGGTGGCGAAGCAGCTCGGCGCCGAGACCACCTACTTCACCCATCTCAGCCACGACTACGATCACGACGTCACCAATCAACAGCTGCCCGAAGGGATTCAGTTGGCTTGGGACGGGCTGCGAATCGAAATCGATTAGTCGCATGGGACAGCGAAACCCCGCATAACTTCACTACGTAGCTGGAGCAGCGACAAAAGTCCTTCTGCCTTTTTGTGGCGGGCGAAAATCAACCAGTCGGCTTCGGGTAGTAGATTTTTGTCCCTAAATGGATATCATTCTGCATTGCATGTTAGATATGATTCGTGTGAATTGTATGAAACCATGAATCCAAAGTCGAAGCAGTGTTTAGCAAAGGGGTTTTTTGGAACCTCTACGATCGGGGAAAGGGGCCAGGTTGTCATTCCAGCCGAGGCGAGGGAAGAGTTCGGGTTCGAACCGGGCGACAAATTGATGGTGATGCGGCACCCGGTGCATCCGGGTCTGATGCTGTTTAAGATCGATTCAGCCAGGGAGTTTTTGGATGAATTCCAAAAAACGTTGGATCGAATTGAGAAAGGTGAGGAGGGGAATCCTTGACATTTTGGGTAAATCTTGCGGCCGTGGTGGCTATGGCGCAAGGCGGCGAAGTCTTGACAATAGATGAAGCTGTCGACATTGCCGCCCGCAACGCATTTTCAGTACAGCTCCAGCAGTCAGAGGTTGAAAAGAGCCGTCAGCGAGTCCGTGAGAACCAAGGAACGCTCGGGCCGCGCGTAACCCTGAGCGGAAACTACCAGCGAAATGAGAAAGAGATCTCAACGGAGATCGCTCCCGGTCAATCGATCGTAACCCAGCCGCTCGATTCTCGGACGGCAAGCGCTTCATTCACGATGCCGATCGACATTTCGGGAAACATTGGCCGAATCGTTCGAGCCTCCAAAGCGAATCTGCTGGCCAGCGAGCAAACCCTGCTCGCGACGAAGAACGACGTCAAGCTTAACGTCCGCCGAACCTATTTAAATGTATTGCGCGCGGAAGAGCAGATCGAGGTTGCCAAGTTGGCTGTCCAAGAGGCAGAAGAAAGGCTGAGGAATGCTCGGGCAGAAGAAGCTGCCGGTACCAAGGCTCGAATCGACGTCATTCGCATCGAGGCCCAACTTGCCCAGGTTCAATCCGACTTGATCACGGCCATCAATCAGCACACTCTCGCCAAGCAGAGCTTGAACAACGCGATGGGCCGACCGATCGAGACTGAGTTTCAAACCGCCAAATTGTCTGGCTTGCCAAACGCTCCGCTCAATGCCGACGAAGTGGACAAAGTCGCCAAGTCGCTTCGACCTGAAGCAAAAGCATTGGAGAAAACCCGAGAGGCGCTTGGCTTAATCGCCCGGGCAACCGAGCGGGGCCTGCAGCCCACCCTCGACGTTGGTGTGAACCACCAGCGAAACTTCGACGCTACCGGATTCAGCTCCCGCGATCAGACGACGGTAGGAACTCTTTCGCTCAACTGGCCAATTTTCGACTCAGGTGTGACCCGCGCCAGAGTCAAGCAGGCAAGGCAAGACGAAGAACAAGCGGAGATCCAACTCCAACAGGTTCTCCTGGGCATCTCACTTGAAGTTCGACAAGCCATTACCAATTTAACGAATGCTTCGGCACGACTGATCGTCGCCGAGCGGCAGCTTGTCGCCGCAGAAGAGAACTATCGCATCAGCAAAGTCCGGCTCGCCGCCGGCGAAGGCATCACTTTGGAAATCACAGACGCACTTAATCAATTGACACAGGCGCGGAACGCGGTCGTTTTCGCTCGATACGACTATTGGACGGCTTATTCGGAACTGCAAAGAGCCGTCGGAATCGATAACTTGCAGCAGCTTGCTGGAGGAAATAATTGAAACGCATCGGCTTAATAAGCATCGCAACTCTCGCCCTCGTGATCACTGGCTGCGTCGACCGAGCCGCACAAGATCAGGCCAAAAAGACCGGCGATCTTTTGAGCAACCCGACGATCGCCGTGACGGCGCAGCCTGTAACCTTCCAGACACTCCAAGAGACTCTCGAAATTACGGGTCAGGTGACCACATCGTCCGACACTCAGGTTGGCGCTAAAAGCAGCGGAAAGATCATTGCCGTGTACGTGAAGGATGGCGATCCCGTATCAGCGGGGCAGACCATTGCGGTTCAAGACACGACAAGCTTGAGAGCCGAGCTCAACCAGGCGTTGGCCAGCGTGCAGACTGCGGCATCGGCGTTCCAATCCGCGAACGCCCAGCTTTCTCAGGCGGTTTCAAACGCGAGAATCCAACCTACTCGCTCGGCGGCTGCGGTTCGGCAAGCCGAGGCTCAGTTGCGGTCGGCCAAGGCTCAGTTAACCAAAACTTTGGCGGGTGCCCGGGAAGAGGAGCGATCCCAAGCTGAGTGGAGCGTTCGGCAATCGAAATCTGCCCTAGACA
>JAFAFM010000123.1 GCA_023423495.1 Armatimonadota bacterium | reverse complement strand
TTCCTCCACCCCCACCGGCTCCGCCAGTGTTAAAGATGGTGCTTTCTTCAGGCGCGACGCCAGTTGACTGCGAACCGGAAAGGAGCGTGATGATAAGCTGCGGGTCTGCGGAGCGAATCTTGAGTCGTCGAACGACCGTAGTCGATCGAGGAGCTGCTACTTCGCCCTGGTTACCACTGCCAACTTGCGGATCCTCTCGTAAGACGATCTGATAGATGCCGCCTTCAACGCGGTAAGTCGCGTTGACCTGCTTCAAAATATTCTGCAGGGCCGCTTCGAACGTCACGTTGCGAAGGCTAACCGTTACCGTGCCCTGGACTTCAGGAGCGATGGAATAAGAAACGCCAACGTTCTTGAACAAGGCTCGCAGCGCTTCTCGCACGTCGGCCGAGTCCAGCTCGAGCGACGGGATAATCGTGCCGCCAATATTGTCTTGTGCAAGCGCTCTGACCGGAGCTCCGGCAAGCATTCCGATCGCTAGCATGGCTCCTAGTGCCAATGTCATTTTGTTCTTCATCGAAGACCTCCGATCATTCTGATGTTTGAATCCTTGTCTAGTTTCTTCATTAATTAGACTTCAATTGTAAAACTTATTCTCCGGGGACCCCAAGATCCCCACCCTTTCCACCTGGCTCGGCAGGATTTCCGCCTCCAGGAGCGCCCACTCCAGGACGATTTCCACCGCCACCAGCTGGGGCTCCACCGCCGCCACCCTGGTTTGGATTGAAGGGCGGACTCTCGAGTCGGACAATGATTTGTCGAGGCAGCTTATTACCGCCTCGTCTCAAAATCGCTTTATCCTCGTCAATGGATACCACGGTCCACTCACTGTTTGGAATTCTCTGGCCAGGTCGGATGATCTCCAACCGGCCATCGCCCATGTCGATCAGCGCCAGTACGGATTCGCCGACGATGACACCGGCCAAACGACGATAAGGCTGTGGCTCAACTACTTCTACCGGAGCCGTGTCTACTGGGGGCTCGTAATCAAACCGGAATCCACCCATATCCGCCAATATTCGCTCGGAAGATTGAGAAATCTCGAATCCTCTCTCTTCGGGAAGAAGCGCAAACGGATCTGATCGCGGTGCGAAAGATTGACCATGGTTGCCCGAATTTCGGAGCTTTAGGTCGGCGACCAGCTTGGGATCACCAACCACGATTCCCTTCCAACCTGCATCCACTCCTGGATCGAACTGATTCGCAGGCAGCACAACGGTCGGCTTGACGAGCGCGGGCGGAGCTTCTTGGCATCCAACCATCACGACTGCAAGGGCCGCTGCACCAAATCCGAGACAAATGTTTTTCATTCTCATTCTCTAGTCCGATCTAACCAATCTATTGGTTCACTTTTTAATACGCCGTAGAGTTCCGTTCTACTTTAACTCCATTTAACGAGAAATTCTTAGTTCGCCGCAATCCCAGGCCGCGAGCGTCCGCCACCTGCACCGCCCGTAGGTGCGCCTGGTGTGGGAGGAGCAGCCCCACCGCCACCAGCACCAGCGCTGGGTCCGCTACCACCTTGGTTACCCGTGGGCGCGGGTCCATCTGGTACCGGCGGGAAGATTGTCTTTCCGCGAATAAAGCCAACCAGGGTCACACTGTAGGTACCCCGCAACTGGGGGCTGGTGCCCGTTATCGACAAACCATGGGTAACCGCCAGATATCGAGGCATGTTCTTCCATGCCCGCACGTTCTCCATGATCTGCGATTCCTTGCCCTCGACCGTGACCTGTCCCAATTCGAAGATCACTACGGGGAAGGCGATCGCGGGATAGTTGTAGAAACCAGCCAGCACTTCAGATGCGGTTTGTGTGGGCATCGGAATTTGTGGGCCAGCGCCAATAACTTTCACTCCGCCCTTCACCAATTGGGCGTTGACAGCTCGCTGAATGTTGTCGCGAAACTTCTTCGTGTCGACCGTGAGTTGCCAGGCGTCCACGTTCAAATTCACACCCCGAGCATTCACATCGGGAAGCGGCGCCTTCGTTGCAACGACTGCCCGCCACTCATTGGCCTTGGTCGTAACAAGCTCCTCTGCCTTTCGCAGTCGATCTTCTGCCATGGGGAGCTTAGCCCCCTCGGCTTCCAGCTGGTCTGCGAATGTGTTGTAGTATCCAGCCTCTGTTGAGTTAGGCAGGTAGTGCTGGAAGAAACCGTACGAGAGCGCCATGATCAGGATGGAAACCCCGATCAGGATAATAGTAAGTGGACTTAATTTCATTGTTCCTTACGCCCTTACTGGACGGCTCCTCCCTGGCCAGCTCCCGGCACCGGCGGAGCGCCAAGTGGTGCGCCACCGGCGGGGTTTACACCGCCCGGCTGCGGAGCGGTTCCTGGCGTGGCTGGCCCTTGAGCCGTTAAGGTTGCTCGGGGGTCAGGGGTCTGCAAAGCGCGCGGCATGTCGACCGTCACGGTGATCAGCGAATAGCCCGGCATCGCCCCTCGGGGTTGAGATCGATCGGCGGTGCCAAATCCACCTTCTCCAGTGAATCCAGGAACCGTTGCTTGGCTCTGGAAGTATGCGAGCCGCTCATATCGGTTGTCCGGAATGTTCGTCTGGCCCGGCTTTATCGGGCGGCCATTCTGGTCGGCTTCGGTGACATTCGGAATATACGGCTCAACATTTGTGTAGCCGCCCCGTGCTACAGACGTTGCCCCGGGGATGCGGAACAGGGCGACCATGAGATCAGCATACTGCTGATAAGTCTTCAGAGTGCCCGTGAGGGTCACCCGAGTATTTGTCGCGTCGAGCGGCGTTGCCGACATATTGGTGACTCGGAAAAAGCCAGGAATGTAGGGCTTGATGTCGCGATACAAATCGGGATAAGCGTCGTTGTGCTTCAGCATGATGTCCGCCAGGTTAATATTCCGGATGATCATCTGAGCATCGGCGACAACTTGGTCGGCACGCTTGGACACCTGCACGGCCCTTTCCGCACGCTCCTGCTTGGATTCGGCGTTTTCTCTTGCGGCCCTCAGCTGATCCTTAGAGATAAAAATCATTCCTACGGCGCCCAAGATGCCAAGCAGCGCGAGCAAAACGCTGACGACCGTGGCCGTTTTGGCTTGATTGCCCTTCGATACGTATGTCGGGAGAAGATTGAGCTTCATATTTCGTCTCAGTCGAACAGCACGTGAAGGCCATTGCCCACCGCTACTGCAAATTCTTGTCGATGTTCCTCCAGGAAGCCGGGAGCCATTTTCTTGGCCGTGATATTGAGACGGCGCAGTGGATCGTAATTGTCACACTCTAAACCGAGACTTGCCTTCAAAAATGCCGCTAGGCCCCTCATCTTGGAGGCCCCACCGGCAAGAACCACTCGATCGATCTCGCCGCCCCGGCTTCGGTAGTAGTCGATGGATCGCCGCACTTCCGCGACAAACTCCTCGAGAACCGGAGCAAAAGCGTTATACACCCGAGCGTTCCCGCCCGCCACCGCAACTGGCGCCGAAGTTGGCTCAGGCGTGAAATCTGCCGCAGGTTCTGGACTCACTACTGGGACGTCGTCCGGTCCATCCGCAAACGGATTTGGTGTCATCGGAGCATCGTCGGCAAATGGGTTATAAGCTTGGAAACTTTCGGTGGCTCCTCCGACACCGAACGGGCTCGGAGCGCCAAGGCTTGCGGCAGCTGCCTCGGGGACATCTGCTTCCTGAATCTTCATGACCTCGGCTTCGCTCATGGAGATCTGGAATTCATCCGAGATCGCTTTCGTGAACATCTCGCCGCCGACCGGGATTTGTCGGGGCATCAGAAGCTTGCCGTTTCGATAAATATTGATCGAGGTTGTCTTGTGTCCCATTTCGACAACGCAGATCGTTTGTCCGGCATAGACGTCATCGTAGCTTTGAACGACCGAGCGAGCAAGGCTGAGTGGCTCGACGTCGATCGCGGCAGTGTTTCGTCCGGCCTTCTTTACGCAGGCAATCATCGTGTCAACTGCCGACTGAGGCGCAATCGCCATGACCACGTCCATATTCGTCGAATTGGGATCGTCGTCGGATAGCGGCTTGAAGTCGCTGACCACTGTGCTTTCAGCAAACGGAATGTTTCGGTTGATTTCCCACTGCATATGCTCCTTGAGCTCCGTAGGATTCATTCTCGGAACTTCCAGCGTCCTCACGAGGACAGAAGCCTGTCCGGCGATAGAAACCACCGCCTGAGGAACCGACGCACCACACTCACTAAGTAACTGCTTGAGCGCGCCCCCAACGGCATCGCTATTGTAGACGCCGGTGTGATCTACGGCACCTTCGGGCGTGTCAATAATTCCAATTGCAGAAACAACCGCATCCCTGCCCTGCGCCCGAACTTCGGCAACTTTGATTTTTTGGCTACCGATATCGATGCCAAGAACACTTGTGAGCTTTTTAGCCATATGGTGAACTACCTGCTTCCCAGGGTCGCTGCTATCTTATCAAAGCTAGACGCTACCTGTCAATAAGCCTGACTTCCCCTCCGCGACGCTTTCAAGACGGGACAAAAGCCTTAATGTGTTCGCGAGTTAAAGAAAAAGCCAGGAACTTATCGTTCCTGGCTCATTACACCCTACTTTAAGAATTTTTAGTTTCCTGAAGCTTGCGGTGCAAATCTCGGCGCAACGGTCTGGAAGTACAGGTCGGGCGAACCGCCCCGAGTACTGCTCCAGAACATCCACACGAGGTTCGGACGCGGGAAGTTTGGACTGTCGAACGGATCTGGGAACACGATCATGTTTGATTCGTTTACCGCTTGCTCGATCGGAACCGGAGTTTCATCCAGCTCGGTGATCAGGCTGACTCTTCCGGTGACCACGAAAGGCGTATTCGGGTTTCCGCCGATGCCAGTGGGCTGTCCGGTCGACTGGTCGACGCCGTTGAACGTAATCGTGATCTGGTCGTCCTCATCGATGCCGCTGAAGTACACGCGCCCCTTCACCGGGTCCACTTGGAAGTAGCTGCTGACTCCGCCGGCTCCAGCATTTTGGGTTACCTGGATGCTGGGTACGCCTGGCGCCCGCAGAAGATTTCCGTTCTGATCGGTGAAGATCTGGTATGGCAGTTGAATGCCCATTCGCATCGTCTTCATGAACGGTCGTGCCGCCTGGCCAGCGCCTGCAGCAGCTCGGTTGTAGGTCATGAAGTATCGATTGACACGGGGGTTGTCGCCTGCTTGGATCGATGTGTTGTCCGCTCTCGCCCAATACTTGGTGGAGATTGGAACCCCGCCCGGTCCGAAGCGCAAACCTTCGAATCGGCTGTCGAGGAAGGTCGAGGAACCTGTGTAGCCTGCCGTGGTGCCAACGCTTACGCGGAGGAACTTGGGCGTGTAGCTCAAGATCAGTTGTTGAGTCGAGAGCGGCAGACCCGTCGAGAGGCGAACCGTTCCCAGTCGCGAATCGATGTATGCCTTGCCACCCAAAGATGTATCGATGGTGACGATTCCAGTTGCCTGGTCGAACCGTCGCGTGCCAGGAGTTTCGATCGCAACGATCGCTCCGAGATTGTTCATCAGTTGCAGGGTCACGCCGCGCGTCAGATCCCACTCGATGCCCTGGGCTCGGAACGTACCTGCCTCAGAGTCTGGGACGAGCACTTCGTTGACGCGATCCGGGTAGTTGACCGGAGTCATGCCGTTGAAGTTCAGCCTGCCCTGGAAGACTTCACTGTTGCGGCGTCCGCGGAGCTTGCCCGTAAACGTCAGGTCCACCAGAGCCCCAAATGTCTCCACGCCCGTGTACTGCCGGATGGAGATGCTGGGAGAGGCGACGGACTCAAATCCTTCGCCGAAGTCCACGGCCACTGGCTCGGTAAAGCCGCTATTGGCGTTTCCGCGAGCCGCGTAGTCGAAAGAGGTGAGGAGGATTCGGGAGTTGCCCGTACTAAGCGCCGAATAGGCGATCAGCGACATGTCCTCTGCTCCTGGAGTTCCGATGAGATCGCCCAACCGGACAATGCTCGGACGACCCTTCTGACTGAAGATGTCGAATGGCATCGCATAGGGGGTCGCTTCGATATCCGGTGTTCCATTGGCTTGCATCGAAACCCGAGTCATGAACAGACGCGATTCGGCGATTCTGCCCGTCGCGGTTTGCTTCTGGGCCTCACCCACGAACGCCATGTCGAAGGTCGGGAATGTTGCCGGGTTGGAAACCGTTCCCGCAACTGCGTTCACCTGGCCCCGCACGGGCAGCGCTGGGCCGCCGTACCGCTCGGTTCCGGCCACAATCGTTTCACCCGCAGCCGTTGGGAAGAGATAGCCCGGTCCCGGATAGCCGTTTACCGTGCCCGGTGAAGCGCTGAACCATTTGGTATTGGTGTTTCGAATGAAACCGGTCAAGTCGGCAACACCGTTCGTGGGGTCGCTGCGCGGATCCGCCGAGTAGTTGCCGCCGTTAAGACCAGCGAGGTAGATCCGGTAGCGATCGTTAGCGCTTGCGCTCGTCGGCTGGGTGGCCACAGCTCCAAGTCGGGAAGACGTCCATGCCACCACCAGGTGACCGATGGAGGCTCCGCTAGAAACACGGGAGGCCGTTGGCTGCAGGTTCTGGTGTAAGAACGCAGCACCCGCTGTACCGATGACTCCCGGCTCGTCCGACATTGGCGCAGTGAACCGCGTGAAGTCGTTGGTGAGCCTGGTTTCGCGTGCCTTGTAGCTGAGCGTGAAGGTTGGATCGGAGAAAGTCTCAAGGGCGTTGTTGCCGTTGAGAGCCAGCGACTCGTCGCCATTGGCATCCTCGATCACTCGCATCACTTGGGAGTACGTCCCAACTGGGAAGCCAATCGGAAGCGTAACCGCCACACGAGGGTCGTCGCCAAACCGGATGTTGTTGAACAATGGATTGCCAGCGCCCGAGATGTTCAGGGTCTGCCACGGCCCACCATTCGTATCCAAATTCGGATTCGGGCGGATTCGTGGATTTGTCTGCAGTACGGATGGGCTTCGATCTCCGACACGAGGCTTCTGCAGGATAACCTGCGGAGTCAGCGCGTATACCGAGTCGATGTCGCTCCAAAGTCCAACGCCAGCGTCGAGCCAACCGAACTCATCCACCGAGCTGGAGTAAATGCCCCAACTGAGTCGATTTGCACCTTGGTTGGTCGCTTTAGCGAGTCTCAGGTTAAGAAGGTTAACGTTGCCTGGGTTCTCCACGGTGAAGTGGCGGAACATGGTCACATATTCGGGCGTGGCGTTGCCGAAAGGAACTCCACCGTAGTCGGAGCCCGCTGGCCAAGGACCAAACAGGCTGCCAGCGGTTGCCGGGGCGAACGGAGAGTATCCTGCTCCGCCAGGCAGGGATCCCAGATCAACATTAGGAGTGCGTACCGCGATCTGCTCATCGACGGAAACCGATCCGTTTAGCCAGAATCCGCGGTTCGCTTCCAGGCGTCCGCTCAACCGGTTCAACTGTCCGTCGTTGTTGCTATCGACGAATACGCTTGCTCGACCGGCATAACCACTGTTAATAGTTGCGCCATCCGACTTCATCCAGGGAACGAAGTTGTTAGGCGGCTGGAATCGCGGCACGTCAACCTCAAAGAGGAAGTCGGTCGGTACCAACAAGCGAGTAGGAGCGTCAGCTTCGTCCTGCAACACTATGCCTGCAGCCGTTGTCGGCGGCTTCAGGAAGACTCCGCTGTAGCCCGGATTCTCGGCCTGACCATTCGGATCCTTCGTCACGTTGACATTCTCTGCGCGAATGTTGGGATAATCCAAACTCACGTTCGGCCGCTCGTCCGGCAAGTCTTCAAACAAGGTGCCAAAAACTGCGGTGGGAATCGGCTTCCAGATGGCTGCTGACCCGCCGAGCCATGCAAGCTCCGGCCGCTGAACTCGGACCATGTCCACACCCCGCCCTGGACCACGCAGGAAAGTCATCCAGCTACGGTCAAAGACGCGTATTGTGGTCGAGCCAGCCGAGGCGTGACCCGTCAACCCAAAGTGTGTCGTCAGCAGGGTTTCGTTGTTCCCAGGGGTCGTTGCAAGGTTCGGACTGCCGTTGGCCAAAGCACCGGGATCGTTGGTCACCGTTGTGACCGCCATCTCGTCGTTGGCGCCAGGGCTCATGTCGATGCCAATTGGGTTGGCAACCTCGAACTCAAGGAATTGATTCGGGTTCTGTGCCACCTGCGGCTGCGGCTGATCAGATGCCGCTCGGCCAGGAGTTACGGTATAGCTGATTCGACCTCGGCCGGGAGGCAGGCTGTTCGGGCCACTTCCCTGAATTGCAAAGGCCAGAATCGCGTAGCCGTCTCGCTGGGCGGGTGCCCCAGCGGGGAATGGACGCGCAACGACTGAGAACTGACGGTTGGTCGCGCCCTCGGTGCTGATCTGGAAGTTCACCAAGGAGGGTGAAACCGCCGGACCGCCCGTCAAGGTTTCCATGTACGGGAAGTCGTAGCAAACGAAGTAAGCCGTCTGGCCCCATTCGAAGGCGTATGGCGGCGTTTGGACCAAGGCATCGATCGCGGCATGAGTTACGGCCGTCGGATCGTTTCGAAGGGCCTCATAAGTCGCCTTGTCGATAATTTTCAGCTTGGCATTTCGCCACGCCGCGCCATCGGGATTGTCAGGCTCGATGATGTCCTGAATCGGCGGATCGCCTTGCCCCGCGATCGTCGTCGCGTTGCTGAACGCGAAGAGGTTTCCGGAAGTGTCGCCTCCATAAAGGAAGCCGGGCGCTCCGGGAGGGGCGCCGACTGACGTTCCGGCCACGATGTTACTGCTTGCTGCCTTACCCCAGGCAAACTTGCCGCCGAAGCTGTTGGTAATTCCGTTACCCGAGAGGCCGCCTCGTGCGAAGAGCGCCGAGAATTGACCACCCTCACCGGGAACTACAACCGTTGGATACGTGCCTGGAATGCCGGTGGTGTCGAACACCATCATCGGAGTGAACGTCAACGGACCGGCCACGGTTGTGTTCAGTTCGCTCGTTCGCCAGATAACGTTGTTGATGTTTGCGGCATCGAGCGCGTAGACGTTGAGGTTGTTGTTCGCAACGAACACCGTATCGGGCGCTCCGCCCCCGATCGTAATCGCATCGACGGCGGCGGGACCGCCGAAGAAGCCGCGGAGGACCGGTTCACCCACCGCAGGAATAAATTCCTGAGCTGTAGCGGCGGATCCTGTGGCCGCATCTACCGAGTAGAAATGTCCAATTCCGTCGTCATCGATCGTCGTTCCGAAGAAGATGCGCGTGCCGATGGCGGTATCCATGATCGCCGGCACGGATGTGATCGGAGCAAGCTGAGACGTTCGGCCGGGGAAATCCCAAAGCACGTTCGTCGTCCTCGTGCCTGCGTTTCCTACCGGATTCAATGCGTAGAGGTGACCAC
>JAFAFM010000059.1 GCA_023423495.1 Armatimonadota bacterium | reverse complement strand
ACATTTCGCACCAGGAGTACGAGACCGACAAGCGGCACTATGCGCACGTCGACTGTCCTGGCCACGCGGACTTCATCAAGAACATGATCACCGGCGCTGCCCAGATGGACGGCGCGATCCTCGTTGTTGCTGGAACCGACGGTCCAATGCAGCAGACGCGAGAGCACATCCTGCTTGCTCGCCAAGTTGGTGTGCCTCACATCGTGGTCTACATCAACAAGGTCGACCAAGTTGACGACGCTGAGCTTCTCGAGCTTGTCGAGATGGAAATCCGCGAACTGCTGAGCAAGTACGGCTTCGATGGCGACAACACGCCGATTATCAAGGGTTCGGCCCGAAAGGCTCTGGACCAGGTCGAGGCTGGCAAGGTTGATTTCGATGACGTCCACGTGAAGTCGATCACCGATCTGATGGAAGCAGTCGACAACTACATTCCAACTCCTGAGCGAGATAAGGACAAGCCGTTCCTGATGGCCGTTGAAGACGTCTTCACGATCACGGGTCGCGGTACGGTTGCTACCGGTCGGGTAGAGCGCGGTCAGCTGAAGTCTATGGAAGAGGTTGAGATCGTTGGTCTTTCCGAGGCTCCTCGAAAGACGGTCTGCACTGGTGTTGAGATGTTCCGCAAGACTCTCGACTACTGTGAGGCAGGCGACAACGTCGGTCTGCTTCTCCGAGGCGTTGAGCGAACTTCGATCGAGCGCGGCCAGGTTATCGCCAAGCCGGGTTCCATCAAGCCTCACCGCAAGTTCAAGGCAGAGGTTTACGTCCTTTCTAAGGAAGAGGGCGGTCGCCACACCCCGTTCGTAACGGGTTACCGACCCCAGTTCTTCTTCCGAACCACGGACGTGACCGGTACGCTGAACCTGCCGGCCGGCGTTGAGATGGTCATGCCTGGTGACAACATCACCATGGACATCGAGCTCATTGAAGGCAAGCCAGTTGCTATGGAGCAGGGATCCAAGTTCGCTATCCGAGAGGGTGGCCGAACGGTTGGAGCCGGCACCATCACAGCTATCAGCGACTAACTCTAGAGTTAGTCTTCGCGAAGGCCGTTCGCACCGTCGAACGGCCTTCGTCTTTTCTACCTCAGGTACAATTTGAACTTCTCGTGAGGTTGCAGCCAGTTGCCACTGGTTGGTTTTCACGATGAAGTAATCCGACATCAAAGGCAGATATGAAAGTAAGAATTCGACTTCGCGCGTACGATCACCGCATCATCGATCAGTCAGCTGAGAAAATCACTGACACCGCTAAGAGAACAGGCGCCCGAGTTAGCGGCCCGATTCCTCTTCCCACCAACATCCGACGATTCACGGTCATTCGTGGTCCGCACATCGACAAGGAGTCGATGGAGCACTTTGAACTTCGAACGCATAACCGGCTCATCGACATTTTGGAACCGACCAACAAGACCATCGATGCACTCATGCGATTGGACTTGCCGAGCGGCGTCGATATCGAAATCAAGAGCGCTTAGCCGCTAGATAAAGTTTCGCTTTGAAGCCCCCTTGACCAGGGGGCTTTTTCATGTGTCATGGGCTAAGATTCAAGCATGCCCATTGCAACACTCGTGGTCGCTGCTGTCGCCGTTCAAGCCGGTATGTTTCAGCCGTCGGTTCAGGCTTGGACCTTTAATCGGTTTACCGTGGAAGAGGCCATCGAGAAGGCGGCTAGAGCCGGTTCAAAAAACATCGAGCTATTTCCTGGGCAAACCCTTAGCAAGGAAACCGGCGATGTTAAGGTCGGCCACCAGATGGGCGATGCCAACACGGCCAAGCTGCGATCGATTTTGGAAAGGCATGGCGTAAAAGCGATTGCTTTCGGCGTTACGGGCATCTCGACAAAACCGGAAGAAGCGCGGCCGCTGTTCGCGTGGGCAAAGGGACTGGGCATTCAGGTCATCAACACCGAGTCGGACAACGCCATCGACACGATCGAATTGATGGTGAAGGAATTCGACTTGAAAGTTGGGTTTCATGACCATCCCCGCCAGCCCAACAATCCGAGCTACCGAATGTGGGATCCAAATTATGTGTATAGCCTTGTCAAGGACCGCGACAAGCGCATCGGAGCCTGCGCTGACACAGGCCACTGGGTTCGCTCCGGAATCAAACCAGTCGATGCGATTCGGATTCTAAAGGGCCGGATTGTGAGCAGTCATCTGAAAGACCTGCACGAGTTCAAACCCTCCGGCCACGACATGCCATTCGGTCTGGGTGTCTCAAACGTGCGGGGAATTTTGGAGGAATATAGGAAGATTCGGATGACGGGGCCTGTGTCCGTAGAGTACGAACACAATTGGGATGCTAATGAACACGAAGTTGCTCAATGCATCGGCTACATGAGAGCCTTTCAGAACGGATCATGAAGCAGCATTTCGAAGTTTTGTCCGAGGGGCTTGAGTTCGACCTGTGGGCCAACCGTCGGTGGTTCGGATACCTGCAATCGCAAGGCTGGCCGGAGCCAGACCGGACCATTTTCCAACATGTCATGGCTGCCCAAGATGTCTGGCAGCAAAGATGTTTCGGCGGCTCCCCAACCGCGATGCCGGTGTTCGAGCCAACCGAGGGCAAGCTCGTCGACCTCCACGAAGGTTGGCAAAAGATCCTGGTCGCGCGAGAAGACGATCCCCTGATCCATTTCCACCGAATTACAGGGGAAGCCGGTCACTTGCGCCTGAGCCAAATTATTGGCCACGTCATCGACCACGGAACTTACCATCGTGGTGAACTTCGTGGGCTGTGCCGAGGCAGGGGCCTTGAGGACTTCCCGGAAACAGGCTTGGCGATGTACTACTCGACCCTTACCGCGCCAGCTTAGACCGGTATAATCGACCGATGCCCAAGGGCGAATACCTCCAGTACGGGGGCCAAGCAATCATCGAGGGAGTGATGATGCGGTCTCCCAACTACTTCTCCGTTGCTTGCCGTGCCCCGAACGGCGAAATCGTACAAAAGACTGAGCACTTGGAGAAGACCTGGATCGGCCGCCAAAAGTGGCTAAAGCTTCCCTTCCTCCGGGGGACGCTGGGAATCCTCGACGCAATGGCGCTTGGTATTCGGGCAATGCGCTTCGCGACGAAGATCCACATGGATCCGCAGTACGCAAAGGAAGAAGACAAACCGGCGGAAGTTGTTGTTGGTCCTGAAGTCGCGACGATCGGCAATGTTGTTCCTGCTGGAGCGGTCCAACCGATGAGCCGGACCAAGAAGAACATTCAGGACGTCGCGGTTGCCGGAACGATGATTCTATCGCTTGCGATGGCCTGGTTCCTATTCAACATGCTGCCCAATATCCTAGCTGAACAGCTCAGGTTCGCGGGGATTAAGAGTGGAACGGCCATCAATGCCGTCACCGAAACGATCAAAGGCGTCTTTATCTTTGGCTACATCCTGCTTATTAGTCGCTATCGACCGATCCAAGAGTTGTTTGAGTATCACGGCGCCGAGCATAAGGCGATCAACACTTTGGAGGCCAATCAGGATCTGACGATCGCGAATTGCATGCTGCAGACTCGACTGCACCCTCGATGTGGTACGAGCTTCATCGTTATTGTCTTCATCATCGGCTTCATCATCTCGACGGTCACTCCGCGATATCTCATCACGGGTGGTCAGGGAAACATCATTCTGGACATTCTCGGCCGACAGCTAATCGAGCTGGTGGTGTTGACGCCGATCATCGCAGGCGTTTCGTATGAACTCATCCGATTCGCCGGAAAGTTTCGGAATTCAGGTTTGGTGAATTTGCTCTTCAAGCCGGGGCTGATGACTCAGCTTATCACGACCCGTGAACCGAACGAGGGGCAGGTCGAAGTGGCGTTGGCCGCTTTGCAAGCGGTTGTGGACGCAGAGGCCGGCGCGATTCGAGAAAACGAAGAGCCGACAGCTTCCCATGAAGCTGCGGCCGCAATAAGCTAAATCTAGGCGCCCTTGACGAACCACAGAGTGAACACGGTCAAGTAGGCTACGCTGCCCACAATACATGCCAGCCGGACAAAGCTCTTGTTTTGCCGGCCATACCATACCAGTCCGACAAAGGCCGCAACCAACGTGAGCCCCTTTACTGCGACGAACAGCCACTCGCTCTGCTCTATAAGGGGCTTCATAAGCGGATTCAACTCAATGATCTGACCCCGGGCGTGGAGCACGGCTGTGACGATCAGGTCAATTAGACCGATTCCCAGCAAAAGATAGATTGCGCGGGATGGTACTTGAGCGGCGAGTTTCATAATCATAAGATAAGGCAACCGAAGTGCCACCGCCGTCCTCAAAGAGCGTTTTCGCAAATTTATCGAGAATTTCCCGTGCTTTTACCGAGGAAGAAACGAAATGATTGAGCAATAAGCTCATAATGCGCTCTTCACCCGACTTGGTTTTAACATAACCGCTCAAACTCACAACCATATCCAAGGTCCCCGTTTTGCCCTGAAATGCCACACCACTGAGTCGCCCCCGCAGGGTCCCGTTGAGCGGGGAAACCAATGCTCCGCGCCAAACGCTCGCCGTCGGCTGATTATTAGACCAGGCAAGAAGCTTGGCAATGGCCCGGGCAGTCACGAGATTGTGCCGACTGAGCCCGCTGCCATCGTAAATGCGAACGTCCTCTTTGGCAACTCCAACAACCTCCGTGAGGAACTTGGTCACGCGCTCCCTCGCCAACGGATAGGGTCGTTCCGAGATATCACCTTCCTTTATGGCGCCCATCAAGAGGAGATGCTCCGCCTGAATATTGTCGCTCCGGACGAGGCAGGTCTTTAATATCTCCTTCAGCGACTGGCCCTTGATTGTGAGATCGGGCGACCTCGTCGGAGTTACTTTCGTGGTGAAAAAGGTTTTGCCGAAGAGCGAGGCCGCCGTTTCGTCTCCTGAGGGCAGAGCCAGGGTGTCGAGCCGAGTTCGCTTGGCCGGAAGAGAACGCCCAACGCGTACAGTTTTGCGGATCGGGTCATAACGCGATGCTCCGGCAGCGAGCCGCGGGTCAAAGCTTATTTTCACTCCAAAACTTTCGGGCAGGAGAAAGGCCTTGCCGCGCTCCGCCCACAGTTCAAACGCTGCTTGATCGAAGCAGAACGCGGTTACGGGAGCAGCATATCGGTTCGCCAAATCATCGATTTCCCATGAATCAGGAATGCCAACCCGGTAAGCCTGCTTCACATAAACGGGCAGCTTGCGATGGATCTTCAACGTGTCTCGAGCCTCGACCAACTGCTTATAAGTTACGCTCGGATCGCCGCTCGACTCAATCACAATTCGGTTCTTTTCTTTCCAGATTTTGGTTGTCGGGACATAGTCTGGACCAAGTTGATACAGGGCGTACGCAGCGCTGATCAGCTTCTGATTGCTAGCCGGCATAACACGGCCTTGCGCGTTTCGAGAATATAGTTCGCTGCCCGCAGTGTCGGTCACGATGCACCCGACAAGCGCGCCATTTAGGTCAGGAGAGTCAAGGACCTTGTCGAGGTCGGCACCTGAAAGCGCAAGTGCCAATGCGGCAATCATGTCTTCATTATTACTCCCGTTGAGGGTTGCATTAATAGCGGAGACTGGCTAGATTAAGCTATGTTGCGCGTTGGATTACTTTTCGCAGCACTCGTGTCGAGTTGAACCTCCGCTCCCCAGACGCCCGTACTTACTACGCCTCAACGGCCGGTCACCACTGGTTGGGAGATGACCAAGAGCCTGTCGACGGGCCGGTCGATGAAGCTCAGATTTGAATTGCGACCTTCAAGTCGTTACATCGATGGTCCGCGCGTGATTGTGCCGTGTACCGGCCCTTCGGAAGAAGCCATGCTTCGTGGCTGGCGGGATGATTCTGTCCAGGAGGAAAAGCCCGCTGCAGACTGGTGGATCATTCGGGTCATTAAAAGCGAACTGAAAGTCGGCGGACAAGCGGCCGACCAGCTGCTTCTTCTGTTAACTCAAGAGCAATCGAGAATTGAATCCGAGATCACCCAACTCTATCGAGTCCAGCCAGGAGAAGGTAACGGGCCGAGGGCCGAAGAGCAAGTCTTCAAGTACCGCTATCAACAGATGACGCTGTACGTGATCATCGAGGGTCGCAAGGAGCCTGTCAAGCTCAACACATTCTTTGTTCCTGTCTCGACGCCGGTGCTTGAGTCGACGCGGCCGTGCACCGCTGCACCAACGGAGACGGCCGCTTCGGTCGGGAG
>JAFAFM010000332.1 GCA_023423495.1 Armatimonadota bacterium | reverse complement strand
GGTGAACATAGCCAGAGCGAGAAGCGCGGCTAACTTACAACGGGTAAGACGGTCGATGGCATCCTCCGCGCAAATTTGCCTTGGTGCATCCCGGCCAGTTGTCCACATGCGGCAGCAATGTCATGGCCACGCTCGACGCGCTGGGTGACATTGATCCCTTTCGACGCCAAAATGCCGCGGAATGTCCTCACCCGCTCATTGGACGGGCGGGCAAATCCTTCGCCAGTGTCGACCCAGTTGAACGGGATGAGGTTCACCACACTTGGGGTTCCCCTAAGAATCTTGGCGAGTTCAACCGCTTGCTCAGGGGTATCCGTAAGCTCGTTGATAAGCAGGTATTCGATCGTGATCTTGCGGCCGGTCTTCCGTTGGTAGTCTTTCATAGCCTGCATGACTTCCTTCACGGGCCACTTGTGGTTCACCGGCATCAGCCGGTCCCGGATCTCATCTAACGGTGAGTGCAACGAAAGAGCCAAGTGGATCGGCAGATTTTCTTTTGAAAGCTCCCGGATTTGCGGCACCAGTCCGACCGTGCTGACGGTCAAATGGCGGTAGCTAAGACCAACTTCATCGTGTAGCAGCCGCAACGCTTTCAGGACGTTTTGGTAGTTCAAGAGGGGTTCGCCCATCCCCATAAACACCACGTGACTGATTCTCTTTCCGGAGATTCTTTGGAGTTGCAGGTATTGGCCGACAATTTCTCCCGCGGTTAAGTTGCGGTCGAAGCCGCCCAGACCCGTGGCGCAAAATTTACAGCCCATGGGGCAGCCTACTTGGCTCGAAATGCAGCAACTCACGCGCTTCTCGTACGGCAATAAAACGCATTCGTAAACTTGTTGATCGCCGTTGTGCACGAGCAGTTTGTCGACGCCATCGGTGCTTGTTCGGTGGGAAGCCGTAAACAACGGCTGAACAATGTAATTTTCGGCCAATTCGGCCCTAAGGGATTTGGGAAGGTCGCCCATCTCGTCCCAAGAGGTGACGGCTCGTTGGTACAGATGGTGAGCAATCTGCTTGCTCCGCCATGCCGCATCCGGACGGCCGCCGAGTATCGCTTTTAACTCCTCACGCGTCATTCCGACCAGGCTTGGCTTGACCTCGCTCACTCCGAAAGTTTACCGGTAGGTTTAAATAGAAGGCCCCTCCGACCTAGATCGGAAGGGCCTGGACGTTAACAGACGTCGCTAAGTTACTGAGCGGTTGCTGCGCCGGTGCCAGCTGCGCCAGCTGCTGGTTCAGCAGGAGCTTCTTCCGTCTTGGCGCAACCAATTGCACCCAGAACCATAACGACCATCAAAAGCGCGAAAATTTTCTTCATAAACACCTCCTAGAATCGCTGGACCCCGTTGAGCGAAGTCCAGTGCAATTGGTTGAGCCAATTGCGCCAACGTTATACCACTTGTACAGACGGGGCACACTTGCCAATTGCGCCCTGATTATAAATCAGACTCGCAACGGATGCAAGTAATTCACCCAGGAAGTAGGACCACACAGGGTTGAATAATCGTTCAGGTAAAGTGGAACCCCGATGAACCGAGCGCTCATCTCCGCGACCGCCGCCCGAGCCCACAGGCTTAGCCGTCGCCATGCCCGCCCCCGTATTTAGGGTGCCGGCCCTTCCCGCAACGACGCTCGACCCGGCGCCCCTACACTTTCTTTCGTTCCGCAAAGTCGCGCCAATCCTTGCACTTTCTGTACATCCATGTTGAAGTTCGACACTATCAAGTCAACCGACGAGCAATTCGTCATGCAAACCTACAAGCGGCTGCCCGCACTCTTTGTGCAGGGGTCCGGTTGTTCACTCTGGGACAATCGAGGCAATGAGTACCTCGATATGCTCGCCGGGATCGCGGTCTGCAATTTGGGTCATTGCCACCCGGCGATCGTAAGCGCAATCACCCGCCAGGCCCAGCAGCTCATTCATGTTTCCAACTTCGGGCTGACTGCCCCACAAGCCCAACTCGCCAAGCGTTTGTGCGAGATCAGTGGGATGGATCGCGTGTTCTACTCGACGTGCGGAGCCACGGCCAACGAAACGGCCTTGAAAATCGCCAAGAAGCACGGGCTCAACAAACGTCCGGACGGCGATTACGAAATCGTTGCGTTGCATCGAAGTTTCCACGGACGAACGCTTGGTGTCTTGTCCGCGACCGGACAACGAAAATATCAACGCCCCTTTGAACCTTTGGTGCCTGGATTCACCCACGTCGAAGCCAACGATATCGCGCAGCTTCGCGAGGCTGTGGGTCACAAGACTGCGGCCATCCTGCTCGAGCCAATCCAAGGTGAGGGCGGAGTGCTCCCCCTGACCACGGAATACTTGAAAGCAGCGCGGGAACTGTGTGATGAATATGGGGCACTGCTCATCTTGGATGAGGTCCAAACCGGTATCGGCCGGACCGGTGAATGGTTCTGCTTCCAGATTCACGATGTTCAGCCCGATGTTTTATGCCTTGCCAAGGGTCTTGGCGGTGGTGTCCCGCTCGGCGCCTGTCTGGCCAAGGGAGCGGCCGCCGAGCTGTTGGAAGCTGGCGACCATGGCGCAACGTTCGGCGGAAACCCGCTTTCTTGTGCAGCGGGCCTCGCGGTATTGGACGCGGTAGAGCACTACGAACTCCGCAAAAACGCCAAGGATGTTGGAGCCTATCTAACAGAATCTCTAAAAGCGCTCGGAACTCCCGTCAAGGAAGTGCGGGGTTACGGGTTGATGATCGGCGCTATTTTGGAAGAGCCGGTCGCGAGGGAGATTGTCGCAAAGGCGTTTGACAAGCGACTCATCATCAACGCCACGGATGAATACAGCCTGCGCTTTGTTCCGCCCCTGATCCTGACCTATGCGCAGGTGGATCAAGCCATCAGCATCATTGCCGACGTCATGAACGTTCCTGTTCCGGCGATCGCGCCCGCCAAGCAACCGGCAGCCGTGGTCAAGCCTAGGTATCACGACATCCTGACGGTCGACGATATGTCCGTCGCCCAACTCACCGAGATTCTCGATCTGGCGAGCTACCTCAAGCAGCGAAGGAAACTGGCTCCATCGGCGATCACGCCGGTCGAGGGAAGATCTGTGGCCTTGGTCTTCGAGAAGCCATCGCTTCGAACGCGGGTTTCGTTCGAAACTGCGATTCGCGAGTTGGGCGGCCACCCGATCTACTTGAGCAAAGCCGACATCGGCATGAACACACGTGAATCCGCTCGCGACATTGCGAGCAATCTAGCCCGTTGGTGCTCCACGATCGTGGCTCGCCTGTACTGGCAAAAGGATCTCGAACTGCTGGCCGAGGTTGCCGATGTGCCCGTCATCAATGCATTGACGGAAATGGAGCATCCCTGCCAGGCGCTAGCGGACATTCTGACCGTGCAGGAGAACTTTGGCAGCGATAAGGTGAAGATCACCTATGTGGGAGACGGAAACAACGTATCGCGGTCGCTCGCGAAAGTTGCGACCCGACTTGGTTATCCGATGACGATTTGCGGACCTGCCAACTTCAGGCTGGAAGAGATGGCGGGGCTCCATCAAACCGATGACTTGCAAGAAGGCTTGGCGGGTGCGAGCGTCGTATATACCGACGTCTGGATTTCCATGGGAGATGAACACGAGCAAGAGCACCGGCTCAAAGTGTTCGATGATTACCAGGTGAACAGCCGGGTGATGGAAATGGCCTCGAAGGATGCGGTCTTCCTTCACTGCTTGCCCGCGCGTCGCGGATATGAAGTGACGGACGAAGTGATCGATGGTCGCCAGAGCAGAGTGGTCGACCAGGCAGAGAATAGGCTGCATGCCCAGAAAGCTCTGCTGCAGCTTGTAATGGGGTTATAAGGTGGATCTGGCCGGGTACAAATCCGGCCAGCCAAACGCTCAGAGACTTTGCTTAGCTTTGAGCGTGTCTCGAATCTCGGTAAGCAGCAGCACTTCTTCCGGCTGGGCGGCGGCAGGCTCTTCCTTTCGAAAACGGTTGACCGCTTTTATAACCAGGAAGAGCGCGAATGCGACGATGATGAAGTTCAGCAGGGCGTTCAAGAACAGCCCGTAGTTGATCGCCACACCGTTCACCGTAAAGGCTCTGCCCTTGAAGTCGACTCCGCCCGTAATAACCCCAATAAGCGGCGTGATGATGTCCGTAACGATGCTATTGATTACAGCGCCAAACGCTGCCCCAAGCACAATGCCGATCGCCAGATCGAGCATGTTGCCCTTCATCGCGAACTCTCTGAATTCCTTTAACATTCCTGGGCCTCCCCTAGACGAGATTAGTATAGGGGGCGTGGCAATTGTTGTAAAGGTTCCCTTGGCAGTCTGCCATCCCCAGTACACTTCACATGTGGGCGAAAAGGTTCGCATCTCAGAGATTTTCGCCAGTGTTCAAGGGGAGGGCCTTTTCCTTGGCACGCCCTCGGTGTTTGTCCGAGTGAGTGGCTGCAATCTACGATGCACTTGGTGCGATACTCCGTACGCGAGCTGGAATCCCGAAGGGCCCGTTCTGGATATCGATCAGATTGTCGATTCAGTTAAAGGGCATAGCATCAACCACGTGGTGCTTACTGGTGGCGAGCCGATGCTCTTCGATGCAATTGATGTCCTCGCCGCTCGACTATCTGAATTAGGAATGCATATCACCATCGAAACTGCCGGAACCGTTTCCCGAGACCTTCCGTGCGACCTAATGTCGATAAGCCCAAAGCTTTCCAATTCCACTCCGGATCTAAATTCGGGCTGGAGTGAGCGCCACGAAGCAACTCGACTAAACCGTCAGCCGCTTCGCCGCTTAATCCAAACGTATAACATCCAGCTGAAGTTTGTTGTTGGCTCGGACCTTGAGCAAGACATTTCCGAAATTGAAAGTCTCTTGCTGACTCTGCCATCTGTCGACCCGGACCGCGTTTTGCTGATGCCAGAAGGGACGGACAGTGAAACGCTGCATCGGCGAATGAAGCAATTGGTTCCGATTTGCATGGAGCGGAATTGGCGGCTCGCCCCGCGCCTGCATGTAGACCTATTCGGCAACACGCGCGGCACCTGACCGGTATCCTAAAACTAATGCGCCGCGTCTTGTTGCTTGTACCCGTGCTTATCGTGCTCGGATGTACGGATAAAGAGCGTTTGCCCGTAATGGGTCAGTGGACGGGCGGGTTCTACACCGATGAAGCCGAAGTGCTTCGAGGCTATCTCCAGCTCTATCGAGGCAAGGATCAGTTCAAGATGCGGCTGGGATCGAAACATCAGGAAATCGACTTTACTGGAACCTGGACGGTTGCTAATAACCGGATCGAGCTCAGGGCGTCCGATATTAAATTCACAAACCCATCCGAGGAGAAAATCAGAACCTTGGGTCTGGAAATCTTAAAGGCAGACACTGTCCGGGACAATTATCGAAAGCCGATCGTGCTGACGATCGGAGAAGGCAACAAATCTTTAACCGGACTTACGATGACGGTTGGCAAGTTTCAGGGCCGTCATAAGTTCAACAAGGGCCAAGCTTCGGGAAATGCGCAACGAGTGCTTGACGACTTAGCCAAGTAATTCTTTTTATCGCTAATTTCCTATAATAAGGGCGTGAAATACCTTTCCTCGGTTTGTTTGTTGCTCGCTCTGATTCTCGCGGGATGTAGCGGCACCTCAGAAGCTTCGCTCATCGGCAAGTGGAAAGGGGCGCCCAAGATGCCGGAAGCGAAAAAGGACGATCCGATGGCGAAATTTGGGGAAGCCATGATGAGCATGTTCTCCTTCGACCTTGAACTGAAGGAGAAGAACGAATTTACGATGATGGTCGCGATCATCCCAATTTCGGGTACCTGGTCGGTTTCGGGAAATACCGTCACCCTGACACCGAAGACGGTTATGGGCTTAACACCCGAGGAGTTCCAAAAGGAAAACCAAAAAAACAATCCGACCGCAAAGAGCTCCGGCGATCCTACTAAGCCCATTCGGCTTGAAGTTTTGCCGGATGGCAAATCGATGAAAGCTTTGGACGACATGGGTGGAGGCGGTGGCCCGGATAGCGGCGAACTGATTTTCACCAAGCAGAGCTAACCGTGCGATGGACCGCACACCTTGGCTAGATGGATATAGCTCAGCGATTTCCCTCACATTCGACGGCGGATTGATCGAACACTGGGAGTTGGTGGAGCCGATCCTCGAAGAGAGTGGCCTGAAGGCAACGTTTTTTGTAACGATCCCTGCGGTGCTCAATGCTCCCGACGCGTGGCGAAGAGTCGCCCAGCGGGGACATGAAATGGGCAATCACTGCACTTACCGGGTTACGAATGGTGGGTCGCTCCCGAGTTGGACTCTGCAGATGGTGAAGGATGATATCCAGCACTCGCAAAATGGTTTTCGGGAGCTTTTTCAGTCTGAGCCGACTGCATTTGCCCTGGATGGGATAGACCTTAGCTGCGCAGACGGCGATTACACATCCGCGCTTAATTGCTTCTCATGCGTCCGAACCCCTCACGAAGGCAAAAACCAAGGGGACATCGACAATCGGCGTTTGAAGTCGGCAGATTGGTCTCAACTGCAGGGGCCGGTCGAGGGCCTGCTCCCAAATGAAGGTGAATGGACCATTGCCGTTTTCTCAGAGTTCTATAGTCCAGAATTCTCTGCTGCCGAAGATGACTTGCGCCTTATTATTTCCCATCTCAAGCAAAGAGAAGACATTTGGTGCGCTCCAGTCTCAGAAGTCGCGAATAAAATTGAAAATCAGCGAGCAACCTTACGATGACCCGAGCGTTGTTAATCCTTCTCCCGATCCTTTTGATGGGATGCAATTCCGAACCGGCGCCTCCGCCGGGTGCAAACGTCCGAGTTGTGCCATCGGGTGATGCCGTCATGGCGAAGGCGATTTCCGACGCCAAAGCTAACCTTTCGACCTTCAAGGCGTTTCTGGCTAATCCACCCAAGGGCTCTTACTTGGGAGTGAAAGTCAAGATGACAGCACCCACGGGAACAGAGCACATTTGGATAACGGACGTGTCTTTTGCAAACGGCAAAGTTAAGGGCAAACTGGACAATGATCCCGTTTACCTTTCCAAAAAAACGGGCGACTGGGTGGAAGTGCCGGAGTCCGATCTCTCGGACTGGGTTGTATTCGACGCCCAAGGAGAGAGGGTTATGGGTGGTTACACAATCGACGCGATAGAACAGAGTAGGTAGGATTCAAGCGGCTCAAGGGTGAGCGCACGGATGCAGACACGCCAAGAATTCTTATACATCGGCAACGGCAAGTACGTGTTTTACGTGCTCATCTACCTCTCGTTGGCGATAATGGCCTTCCAGATCATTCAGCGGATCCGAGCTTGGAAGCAGGGAAAGCCAGTGTCATGGCCCCAGGGAATCAGCATTTGGCTGAGAAATGTATGGGAGTTTGTTCTGCTCCAACGCAAAGTCAGAACCTCCCGACGAAAGTCTGGTGCCCCGATGCACCTACTTATTTTCTATGGGTTCCTATCGCTCTTCTTGGCGACCACCCTGTTGGCAGCCGCCTCATACGCGCCCTTGATCGGCATTCCAAACTGGCACAAGGGAGCCTATTACCTGGCGTACGAATTCATCTTCGACATCATGGGCCTTGCCCTCGTGGGCGGTCTGATCTGGGCCCTCATCCGACGGCCGAAGCACCCCTTCCTGACGACCGATTGGCGCGATTACGCAACGCTCTGGCTGATCCTGATTGTCGCCGTGACTGGTTACTGGCTGGAGGCCGCTCGAATCGGAGTAAATCCAATGGAATGGGACCGGGCATCCGTTGTGGGATATGCACTCGCCCAGGTGCTGCCGATCCCGAGTGTCCCGATGTACCAGTTCGTGTGGTGGTTCCACATGGCGTGGATATTCGTTTTCTTCGCCGTGATCCCCCAAATGCGAATTCGGCACATTGTGATGGCGATTGCTTCCACGGCCGGCAAGCCAAATCAACCCTGGGGAGAGCTCAAGCCGATCTCCATGGAAGAGGTCGAGCAGACCGAGCAAATTGGGGTCAAGCTAGCCAAGGATTACTCGCGGTGGCACCTGATGTCGCTGGATGCGTGCATGGAGTGTGGACGCTGCACGGAGGTCTGTCCCGCTAACCGAGTAGGCAAGATCTTGAATCCGAAGCGAGTTGTTCAGGACATTCGAGCCGCGATGACGGATGGGCGCGAGATTGCGGAAGCAGTCACCGAAGAGGCTCTCTGGCAATGCACCACCTGCAACGCTTGCGTCGAAGCCTGTCCTGTCTTGATTAGGCACGTGGATATGATTGTCGACGCCCGGCGCTTGTTGGTAGCCGAAGGTCGGTTAAGCGGTACCGCCGCCACGATGCTGCGGCAGACGGCATCGACCGGTCATGCCTGGGGCCAGCCCGCAGCTGAGCGAGAGAAGTGGATGGAGGGTCTGGACATTCCCCTGTGTCGCGACGGCGTGGATTTCGAATATCTGTTCTGGGTGGGATGTGCGGGCGCGACCGATCCGGGCGCGGTCAAGACAACCAAAGCGGTGGCGCAACTGTTAAAGAAAGCAGGCATCAAATTCGCCTGCCTGGGTCAAGAGGAGGCTTGCACAGGTGACCCTGCCAGACGCGTCGGGGAAGAATTCCTCTACCAAGAGAAGGCGATGGGCAACATCGGCACCTTTGAGAAGTACGGAGTTAAGAAGATTGTCACCCCCTGCCCTCATTGCATGAACACGTTCAAGAACGAGTACGGGCAATTTGAGGGGAAATATGAGGTCTACCACCACACCCAACTTTTGCAGCAGCTTGTGTCGAAGGGGCAGCTCTTGGCGGCTAAGGCTCCGGCACGTGACGTGGTGTTGCATGACCCGTGCTACCTGGGAAGGGTTAACAACGAAGCCGATGCGCCTCGCGCCATCCTTGGCCGGCAATCGGACCTGAATGACAAGGCTCACGTGCCAGAAAATCCCGATGAGCCCAAGCACTACGGGCGAAAAACCCTTTGTTGTGGCGCGGGTGGCGGCAGAATGTGGATGGACGAGCCTCCGGAACAACGCCCCGCCTCTCGGCGCGCGGAGGAGCTTGTGGGTACAGGCGCAAAGACCGTCGCACTGGCCTGCCCCTTCTGCCGGATCATGCTCGACGCATCGATCAAACAGGTGACGGACGAGGAGATTCGGTTGGTCGATCTGGCAGAGTTGATGCAGGAAGCGAATGACTAGCGCATGATTCTCGCCGTCGGCCTCGACCTGGTGGAAGTGGCGCGAATTGCCGAGGCGATGGAAAATCCGGCTTTTCTCGGGCGCATCCTCACGCCCACCGAACGTGAGCACATTCATACACCTTTACGGGTCGCAGGGCGTTGGGCGGCCAAAGAAGCAATCGCAAAAGCGGTTGGACTTCACCTCAGTTGGCAGGATGTTGAGATTCTAAACGACGCCCAAGGAAAGCCGACGATCGAGATTCGCCACCCGGATTGGGACCCAGAAACGA
>JAFAFM010000316.1 GCA_023423495.1 Armatimonadota bacterium | reverse complement strand
CAGTGAGGTAGCCGTTCGAATTGCCAAGCCCGGAGAGATCGAACTTCATGGCAAGGTCTCCAATCGTATGAGCCCGAATTGCCGCCGGATCCGCTTCCAGCAGCCACTCCTGTGGAGCGTCGGTGACAGAAAGGTGCCGGTCGCTTGCATTCAACTTTCCACCAGTCTCAACGTGAACGACGGAACGTCCGGCCACGGCTTCCTGCCCCATCAAAACAAGCGCCTCACGGCACTCTCGCTTGAAGCTGAGGAATTGCAAACACTCACCCAGAGATTCGAGATAGGCATCATCGAGCATCGGGCTTAGCTTGAGCACACCCAGCCTGAGATTCGGAAAGCGATCGACGAGGGGCAAAGGATCTGGTTGATAATCAGCGGGACTGCTCTTGCGCTGACCCGCCGACCGGCGGCTGGGATCTGCAAAGAAATATTCCGCGGACTCAAGGGAGTCGCTCGACTCATTGCGGACTTCAGCTTCGAGGCCGTGGACGGTCAGGTTATGGCGAGCATATTCGGCTCTGACTGGGTCGAGTTCATATCCAATCGCGAGTCCTCGGCGGGCGAGCGCGATCAAATCAGCTCCAATGCCCACCGTGAGGTCGTACACAAGGCTTCTGGTTGGAAACAGGTTGGCATGGTATGCAGCGATTTCCTCCCCGGTGGACATCTCCATTCCATCGCGGTCGAACAGCATCGCATCGGCCAACTTGAATTTGGCGGACGCCTTTTTCCGGAGAGCCCACTGTGTGAATGCCCACCTGGCGGCTTCGGGCGACGTTTCCTTCGCGACCCGTTCGATAGCTGATGGTTTCGCTTCAATGTTTCGCGAAAGATTTAGCGCTTTGTCGTATAAAAAGTTCACCGATGCTCGCTACATTGTGTTTAGTTGCGTCCTTCGTTGTCTCTCCCCAGGATGACTTTGCTGCTCTCACGACCGGTGTGACCAAGCTCCCGAAGCCTGGCGTTCCCGGTGTCGTCAGCGCCATCTCCAAGTCGTCGGTCTCCTTTGTCACAGGTCAAGATGGGAAGTCGTTGTTGCCGGTAGCTTCGGCGGGAAGACTCGGCAAAGGCAAGGTGGTCGGCTTTGGCCACGGTGCGTTCCTGAACATGGCTGCCTTAAATGAGGGCGATACCTCCAAGCTGTTATCAAATGTGTTGAACTGGCTATCGGCCCGAAGTTCTGCCCGGGTCGGATACTTGCAAGCTGAGGACCGACAGTGGATCGAGCGGCTCGGTTTCCAATCTTACGAGTTGCGCAGGAACACACTTGCCACCGACCTTCGAAATGTCGACGTTGCTGTCGTTCCGGGTAACGCAGGAAGTAGAGGTTTAATAGAGTTTGTGCGAAGTGGAGGCGGCGTCCTCACCTCCCACACTCCTTGGGGTTGGATGCAGTTAAACCCAGGGAAAGACTTGGCCTCCCAGATGCCGATGCAAGATCTTTTGCATGAGGCGGGATTGTCCTTCAGCGATGGGGCGGTCGATTCCGTGCGGCCGACAAGCTCATTTGAAGAATCTCAGCGGCTGAACGCAGAGGAAGCATTAGACAGACAGGGAAGCGACGGCCTCCAAGCTTCGATCACGATCATGGCTGCATTGCGATCGACAACCGAAGAGCAGCCCTTCCATCGGAAGGTACGGCAGGCCGTTCGCTCCGCGAATCCGGCTCTTCCAAGTGAGGTCAAACCAGTCCGCGCTACGGACGTGATGTCGAGACTCGCTATCACCGTCGGGCACTTGGATCGTGAAGCGGGCAAGTCGGCTCCGAAAAGTGACCCTTCTGCCAACGACTTCCCAGGCTCAGTTCCAGATTCCGCTCCTCGAGTCGATGGTGTGGTGAATGTCCGGCTTTCAGAACGGGGTTGGATAAGCACGGGCTACTATGCGGCTCCAGGTGAAACAATCACCGTCGAAGCTCCCGGCGTTTTTGCGGGAGTGAATGTCCAAATCGGGTGTCATTCAGACCAGCTCTGGCACCTCGACCAATGGAAGCGTCATCCCGAAATAACCGTTCGAGCTCCGTTGGCGCCACCCGTCACACGACTGTCCAGTCCATTTGGCGGGCTGGTCTATATCACAGTCGACCGAGCTCACCAAACTCCGGATCTCAAGCTGCGCATCGCGAATGTGATCCGGTCCGCCCGATACGTGCACGGTCAAACCACCTTGGCCCAGTGGAAAGAGCAACTGAAACACCCCGCACCATGGGCTGAAATCGGGTCGGAGAAGCTCATCTTCAGCGTGCCGTTGGCGGACGCGAAGAAGGTTGAGGACCCGGTTGCATTAATGAATCTTTGGGATCGATCCATGGACTTGATCAGTGAGTTGGACGGACGCCCATTATTGAAGCGTCCGGAACGGATCGTCTGCGACCGGCAAATCAGCGCCGGATACATGCACTCGGGATATCCGATCATGACTTGGATGGATAAATCCATTGAGCTTTCGCTCAGCCTCAGCCAGCTAACAAACCAGGGCACCTGGGGTCACTGGCACGAGCTCGGTCACAATCGCCAGAAGCCCGAATGGACCTTCTCAGGCACAGGCGAGGTTACCAATAACCTATACACCCTGTATCTGATGAATAAAGTGGCCGGGCAGTCCATTTGGGAGCGGGTGAGCGGAGAGCGCGCAAAGGTTCGGTCATACCTGGCCAAGGGCGGTGACTTTGAGGAATGGAAGCGGGAGCCCTTCCTCGCTTTGACGATGTATGTGCATCTGATAGATGCTTTCGGATGGGATGCCCTGAAAGCATATTTCCGAAGCTATGAGGATCCGGCAAACGGTCCTTTGCCCAGAAACGACCAAGAAAAGCGTGATCAGTTCTTGACGCGCTATTCAAAAATCGTCAAGCGAGATTTAAGCGCCTATTTCCAAAAGTGGGGAGTGCCGACGAGCCAGTCCGCGCGAGAATCTCTACGTCAGTTTCAGACTTGGATGCCACCCGGATTGCCATAAAATCACGGACTCTGCCGCAAATTCGTGCCTCATAGGGCCATTGCGACGGCGTCCTAAGCTAAAGTAGGGACATATTTCCATGAGTTCACGTATCAATTCGACTTCCACTCGCCGCGAGTTCTTACACGTTGCTGGAGGAGTTGCCGCGGCGGCAGCCCTTCCCTCGCTCGGCCTTTCCTCCGTCCACATCGGTGGAGACGAAACGATTCAGGTCGCCCTCGTCGGCTGCGGTGGCCGAGGTGGCGGCGCCGCCGCCAATGCGTTGGCAACCTTGAAGCAGGGACCGATCAAGCTTGTCGCGATGGCCGATGTCTTCCAAGATCGCTTGGACAGCACGTTCAACAACCTGAAGAAGGGTTTGAGCGCTCAGGTCGACGTTCCCGCCGAGCGTCAGTTCATCGGTTTCGATGCTTACAAGAAGGCGATGGACTGCTTGAAGCCGGGCGATGTTGTGATTCTGACGACCCCTCCGGCCTTCCGATGGGTGCACTTCAAGTACGCAATCGATAAGAAGCTCAATGTGTTCATGGAGAAGCCGGTTACCGTCGACGGCCCCACGTGCAAGAAGATGTTCCAGTTGGGTGAGGAAGCCAGCGCCGCCGGGTTAAAGGTCGGTGTTGGTTTGATGTCCCGCCACGCCGTGTGGCTAAAGGAGCTTCACGAGCGGGTTCAAAACGGTGAGCTTGGCGAAATTCTCTTGATGCGCGGCTACCGCATGCACGGCCCGGCCGCAACCTTTGAATCGTTGCCCAAGCCCGATGGAATGACGGACCTGGAGTATCAGATTCGCCGCTTCCACAGCTTCCTTTGGTGCAGTGGAGGGTGTTTTAACGACTTCTACATCCACATCGTGGATCAAGGTTGCTGGATGAAAGATGCGTTGCCGGTGAGCGCGCAAGCGATCGGCGGTCGTCACTACAAGCAGAGCCCCGAAGGCGTACCTTACGTCGACCAGAACTTGGATACCTACGGCGTGGAGTACACGTTCCCTGATGGCACCAAGTTCTTCTTCGATGGCCGTTGTATCGAAGGCGCCCATGGTCGGTTCTCCAGCTACCTGCACGGCACCAAGGGTGTCGCAATCGCTTCCCGGGCAAACGACTGCGGCGGGCCGTCGGCCATCTACAAGGGTCAGAGGATGGATGCTGACAAGCTTGTTTGGCAGTCGACCGACCGAAGTAACCCCTACCAGAACGAGTGGGATGTTCTCATAGATGCCATTCGAAACAACAAGCCATTTAACGAAGTCAAGCGCGGCGTCAACGCTAGCTTGGTTTCCAGCATGGGCCGCATGGCGGCGCACACCGGCCAGGAGATCACTTACGAAGCAATGCTCAACTGCGAGCACGAGTTCGCGCCAAATGTCGACAAGTTAACGCTTGGCGGTCCATCTCCGCTAATGCCGGAAGCTAACGGGCGATATCCGATTCCTCAGCCCGGCATCAAGACGACCCGCGAGTATTAAGACCTCGCTCGAATTGGCCTCCACGCTGCATGGCGTGGGGGCCAATATTTTGAACGGGTTCCAATGTTCGGATGTACACCCGGAGCCAGGGGTAATGCTTTAAAAACCGCGCCCGCTCTCGATCGCTAAGGATCGTTAAGGTTGTGGATATTGGATCCGTATCCAATCCATTTTTGCTGATGACGGTCGCTTGGACTCGGTTGGTCAGGGCATAGCCGGTCCTCGGATCCACCACGTGCGAATACTGCACGCCTCCAATTACCGCGAATTGCTCGGTATCGCCAGAGGTGGAAATGGCGCAATTCGCAAACTCCATGTCGATCGGGCCATGATCGGTTCCGGCGTTCGGCACTCGGATAATCCACCCTCTTCGTGATGGAGGAGGGTCCGAGACTGTGATGTCGCCACCCATCTCGACGAGTGCACTTCGCACACCGTGACGCCGAAGCTCCTTTTGAGCTTCTTGCACGGCATAGCCTTTCGCGATGCCTCCCAAGTCCAACTTCATTCCCGGCTTGGCCAGCGATGCGGTCCGGTGGCGATTGTCCAACTTCAACATTTGCCAACCTACCAGTTGCCGTGCTGCGTGGAGTTCCACGACAGACGGAAGCTTGCTTACCTTGCGTGCTTGACGCCAAATGATAATCAGGGGAGCTGCGGTCACGTCGAAGGCTCCCTCCGATTGCGCCGAAATCTCTTGGGCACGCGCTAGAACCTTGAACAGATCCGCCGAAATGTGTACCGGGCCCGTGCCAGCCTTGGCGCACAAGCGGTTGAGTTCGCTGTCCCGCCGGTAGTCGCTCATGATCGAGTCCAGTTGGCCAATCCGCTCAAATGCCGCTCGGCACGCTATTTCTGCTTGATCTTGAGTCTTCGCGTAGACCGTCAACCGGGCATCCATACCCATGTGGTATTCGGTGAAGGTAAAACGTTTGAGTTCCTCTTGGCTCGATGAGGCGTCAGAAAGAGGAGCACTCAGTCCGGAGAGCAAGCCCATCATGATCAAAGCCCCCATTAGCCGAGCACTCGGTCGAACCTGTATCCTCATCGCTGGTTCCATTTTGTCCGTTTCCGTTACTACCTCTCAGACTTCCGGAGCGCTCAAGCCGTACACCGAGTCGATTCCCGATTCTACGGTCAAAATTGAAATGACCGTTATTCCGGGCGGAAAAGTAAAGGTTGGAGACAAGACAGTAGAAGTC
>JAFAFM010000305.1 GCA_023423495.1 Armatimonadota bacterium | reverse complement strand
GATCAAAGAGTTCGCCGTAGACAGATCGAATAAGCGCCTCTTGATCCCGCTTGAAATCTTCCAGGGCCCGCAGCTTGTTTGCCTCGATCTCGTCTCCTACTACACCGGCCATTCGACGACTCAAAGTCCGAATTGCTAGTTCTCGATCCCTCTGGATAAGCTGTCGGGCAGCCTCGATCTTTCCTTCTGCACGGTCCAAAATCAGGATGCCGGGTGAGCTCGGTAGGTTCACCGTTTTGGCGGGGATGACAACGCCTGCGGATGGGTGGTACTGCGGCACGTCGAAGCTTTGCGGTCGTTCTTGCCTTGCAATGAGGTTTATGTCAACGAAAACGGCCTCCGGTGGCTTAGAGCAACCGAAGGCCGAGACGAGACATATTGCGAGGCTTAGATCACGGAGTCGCATTCATTGCCTGCAAGGCCGGCTGGGTCAGATCATTTGCACCGTAAGGGGCAATGCCAATCTCAAAAACAATCGTGTATCCCTGAGCTTTCGCGACGGACTGAATAGCCGTTCGCGCCTTCTCGATGCTGGCCACCTTCTGCTTATCGGCCCACGACTGCATTTCGTTGGTGAAGTCGTTGTACCAGCGGCGAGCAACGAGCTCCATGTTCTGGCCACGCTTCGCATACTCGTCCAAAAGTGTTCGATCTTCGGCGGTCAAGGTTGCCTTGCCGCTCAGCTCCGTCCACTTCTTATTGGAGGCGATAACGTCCGCCTTTATGCGCTCCATCTTGTTCTTCTCATCGGTCGTCGGATTGTCCTTGGACCAGAGAGTTCGAAGTTCCTGGGCCTGCTCGTTCGTCAATACCCGATTGTCGTCGATGAACTGCAGAAGATCCTCGCGGTTCTTCTTCATCTTGGCGAACGTGTCCTGGTTTGTCTTGCCGTGGTTGCTTTTCTCCACAACCTGAGCAATATCGACGACCGCAATCTTGTTCGCCGTGTCTTGGAATCCGCTGGCGACAGCGACTGCAATGAGCGCAATTGCTGCGATCCATCCGATTTGTGAGAGCTTGTCTTTTTTCATGTTGATCTATCTCTTGGCGTTCATCGCCTTGAGCGATTCACCGGTCAAATTGTTTGCTGCGTACGGAACGATGTCCTGAACGTAAATAATGCTGTAGCCCTGCTTCTGGCCAACTTCCTGGACGGCCTGCTTGACTCGGTCCAAGGTGTCTTTGCGAAGCTTTTCTTGCATGCCCGATAGCTCGTCGCCGAATTCTCGAGCCCAGCGATCAATGGTTCGAACCATGTTTTGAGTTCGGTCGTTGTACTCGCGTAGCAGTGCGATCTCTTCAGGCGTCGGCTGAGCTTTAAGCTGGAGGTCTTTAAACTTCTTATCCTGGGCGATCACGTCATTCTTAAGCTTTTCAAGTTCAGCCTTCTCGGCGGAAGTCGGTTGGGCTTTGACGCTGAGTTCGCGGAACTTCTGTGCTTGCTCTGCAGTGAACACAGGATAGGTGTTCAAGAATTGCAAAACATCTTGGCGTTGAGTACTCAGATTCCGGAGCGAGTCCGTCTGGTTTTTGGCGAACTCGCTGCCCGAGAAAACCTCGGCCAAGTCCACCACGCCGTATTTGTCTGTCTTCGTTTGAAATCCCGATCCGGCCATGGATCCAGCGACTACTGCCGCTATGACCCATCCCATCTGGTGCATCTTTATCATTTTCTACCTTTAGAAGGACGTCGCGATTTGGAAGTGCGTGCGGCTCTTTCCACGATCGTCGAATCCCAAGTCCAGGCGGAGCGGGCCTAATGGCGACCGGAAGGTCACGCCGACTCCGTATCCGAGTTTGAATCGTGCGCTGCTCGACTGAGTGAACTCTCCAACTGTGCCGAAGCCACCCCAGGCTCCGCCGTAGTCCACAAATGCACTTACGGCAAGGGCCTTCTGGATAGGATAGCGATACTCAAGCGTCGTCAACAGCGACTGCTTGCCCCAGAAGCGATCTTCTTCGTAACCACGGATAGTGGAGGCTCCTCCCATGAAGAACTGCTCAAAGAACGGTGCGTCGCCGGAAATGATCCCGTATCGGGCCCGGAACGCCAGAACTCGCCGAGGAGCGTCAAGTTCGTTTCGGCCACGTGCAGGCTGATCACTCCAGTACGTGCGGTACTCAGCGGTCGTCTTCAAGTAGGTCTTGTTGCCGAGGGTGTCCGAAATATCGCCGCCGACCTTGGTGATATTGGCAAATCCTGGTTCGACTTCAATCCGGAACCAGTCTCCACGTGCGGGATCGATATCCACATCGCGGCGATTTCTGGTGAGGCCCAGAGTAAGGGTCGCGAGTGTGCCGTCCTGCTGGATAAAGCCGGTATCTGCATCGGTGTCCAGATCGTTGGTTTTGATTCCCTCATACCGGAGGGCGACCGTGCCCGTCAGCTGATCGCTGAAGGTTTTCCCAAGAGCAACAGCAGCTCCAGTGCGGCGCTCCGTGAAGATGTCATCCTCGGTTGGCGAATCGTCATTACCGAATCCTGTGCCTTGGAAGCGATACAGCAGACGACTGTAGAGCGACACGTTGAGGGCGGTTCCGCGGTCGTCGAGCAATGGGTTACCATAATCCAACTCGACGCTCGGACCGCCACCAGCCGTACCTTGAATAATGTTCAGTCCAACCGATTGCCCGGAGCCGCGGAAGTTGGTATCGCTAAGCTTCAGTGTGCCAGCGAAGGAACTCCGAGGATCCAATTGGAGGCCAACGCCAAAGTTGCCGGTGCGGCCTTCTTTCACGTCGGCGATCAGATCGATTTTTCCTGGCTCGGGCTGGTTTTCAATGCTGCGAATGCTTTCAAACCACTGGGTGCCATGAAGTCGCTTGAGGTCGTTTGTCCATCTTTCAGCGCGGAATGGCTCACCTGCGCGGGTTCGAATCAACCGCTTCATAACATTCAGCTTCGTACGCGTGTTGCCCTGCACCGAGACCGAGTTCACCGTCAATTCGATGATAGAAATGCTGATCGTGCCCGGGGACTCGGTTAAGGGTCTGAAATCCTCGACCCGTGCGAAGAGACCCTTTCGTTGGTATAGCTCTTCGATCTTCTTGACACTCGGCTGGATTGTCCGAACGTTAAAGATTTTGCCGACTTCAACGTCGACGACCTTCAAAATCTCTTCCGTGGAGAGGCCCTTGTTTCCTACCACTCGGATCTCTTTGACGACTGGCCACTCCTGAACCTGGACGATGACTTCGCGATTCGTGTCGTCTACGGCGTTTGCTCGAACGTCAACAGCTTGGAAAAACCCAAGGTTCTCAAGGGTGGTTTTGTCCGCGTCAAGGGTCGCAAGAACATAGGGCAGTCCGACCTTGGTCCGCATGGCCGCGAGAATGGCCTCAGTGCTAACTTCCTTATTGCCGTTTACGGTTATCGACTTGATTACCGCAGTCTGAGCATGAGCGATCGCCACCGCAAGCCACACTAGCGCGATCGTACAAATCCTAAAGTTCAATCTTCCTCCTGATCCCCGCGTCAATCCTAAAACGCAGGCAACCCGCCCGGATGTTCCAGTCCCCAGAACTGTACCTCCGATGGATGGGTTGGTGTCTCCATCATCACTAAAGCCTTAGAAGTCTGCGAATGCACTTCGTTATCAAGATTTTTGCTCGAGGGGACCGAGAACCCGATTAGAAGCGGAAGCTGTATTCGACGGCGATCTTCCAGGGCCGCATTTCATCCAGTCCGACGTTGAACGTGAGACGCCGACGGTCGCCCCGTGAGCCAAACCGGAGCAGATAGCTGAGCCTCAAGTCGTATTTGATTGGATAGTTCTGATTAACCTGTGTCACCTGCCGGCTGCCTTCTAGGGTCAAGTTCTTGGCAAGCGACTTGGCGAAGTAAATAGTTGCGCCATCGAGCGGGCTGATATCCAACGTGAGATAGTCCAGACCAATTGCTGAAGCCAACTGAGATGTGATCGGGTCCAGCAAATAGGGGACGGCAATGCCAAAGACCGCATCTCGTATTTGTGACTCGGCATTTCCGCTCTGAACACCACTGGCGATCCCTTGAATAAGGCTCACTTGGCCAAGTAGGGCGAGAATTTCATCTTGCGTCAGATCTGGTGGATCGCTGGTCGCGTTTAAGGTCAGTCCGCCATCTTGGAGCAGATCTCCACGAACGTCTAGGTTGACGTCATACCTCTGTGCTCCAGTTCCGATTTTGGTCGTGACTACTCGCGTGCGGCCCTCTAGCTCCACCTCGAGGCGAGCGGTCGAGGTGCCGTTGGCAAGAGCGAACATCGGCCGGATCGTTCCGCCTGGCTCGATGTTTACTCTGGCGGTCGGAAGCCGCAATTGACCGCGGTCCACCCTGAGGAGAGCGTCTGCATCTAAGTTGTCGAAGGTGCCCTTGATCGTTCCTCCGCCGACCATATCGATGTCGGCAGTAGAACTCTTGAACTTCGCGGGAGTTGTAGTTCTTACCGTCACATCGATGGCTCCCGGGATATTGGGCCATACGGTGGGTTCACCCTCTTCGAACTCGCTCGGCATTTCAAGGACGGCCCGAGCAAGCTGCACTTCACCTGATAGCGCAGGATTCCCAAGTGTGCCGCCAATCGCGAGCTTCGAAGTGACGCTTCCCAAAGCGACGCCATCTTTCCCGACCTTGACCCGCGTTGAAAGGTCATTGGTGGCGACGGTGCCGCTTAACGGAGAGGCCCAGAAAATTTCTAGCGTGCCGGATCGGAATTGGGCCAGGATTTCATCGACCGTGGGAATTGAGGCCAAGGCATCTGCGGTGACCGTTCCGCCATCAGCACTCGTACCATTGACCGACACCGCCATCTCTCGGGGCTGGAACGCGAACCCGGCGGTGACGTCTCGCATCTCCTGTCGACCTTGCCGGAACACCAGTCGTGGCGCATTCAGCTTCACCGCGCCGATCGTCTCCACGTTTTCCTTCGTGCCCCGCGCGCTCACTTGCCCAGAAACGGTGCCTTCACTTACCGCCGGATCAAACACATCTCGCAGCTGCCCTATATCGCTAACGCGACGCTCCCTCATCGTAAGGTCAGCCGCCAAGGGCGCTCCAGCCACCAGTTCGAATGGAAATCGGAAAGGAAGGCTAAGGTCGACCAAGCCAATGTAACCTTGATAGTTGGCCTCAATTTGCCCCTTCAACCCACCAACACCCTCCTTCCAGTTCGAGATTTGCAGTGGCCCCGAGGGAGTGTGGAAATTGAAGACGTTCCGCTTCACGCCCTGATTGTCGATGAATCCCACGCCTTCGGCGTTGCTTGAATTGAGCGTTGCGGTTACCAGCGGATCAGCCGTAGTGCCGGAGATTGAAAAGCTTGAGTTCACTTTGCCTGACAGGGAAGCGAAGGATGGCTCGTAAAGACTTACGTATGAGAGATCGGCGTCATAAAGCTCGCCCGTCAGGTTGATGTTGCCCGACTCGGTGAAGGAGCCAGAGGTTTGCAAACCGACCGGCCCTCCTTCCCACTTGAACGAGTTAATGGTCCAGAGTTTGTCTTGCCGGCCAAAGGCGGCGGCAATGGCGCCGCCTGACTTCTCCCCAATCATAAGATTTTCCGCAACGAACCCTCCGTTGGCGATGTCGATCCGATCGGTAGTGCCGCCCAGGTCCGCGGATATTCCAAGGGTGCCACTCAATTCTTCCAGAATTTTCGTTAGCTGCATATCCAACGGAGGCAGGTAACGCTGGGCGATCTTATACATTTCTGCCACCGGTGCATTGCGGATCCAAAGGTTGCCGTCGATCGATCGATCGTTCATTCCGTACCGGAACCCAGTGAGGTCGACTGAGGTTGTCAACCCGCCGAAAAACAGGTCGCCGGTAACTTCATTGCCATCCGCGCTGACTTTCCAGTCTCCATTCCCGAGCGGCGTCTGGTTTAAAACGATTTGTGTTAAAGTGCCTTCCCCCGAGCCCCTGCGGAAGCCTTGCTCGTTGAAAGTCAACGCCGCCTCTCCGTTCAAGGTGGCGGTGAGAGTCGCCCCGATGTCAGGGGGAACGAAGTTCTGGACAGCCAGATTGCGGGCGGTGAAGTTTGCCTCACCCGCCCTGCGGGCAACGTTATAGCTTAGGAAGCCTTCCACTTGACCCTCGCCAACTTTGGCCGTGACGTTGTCCACTTGCAGGAGATTGTTTTTGTAGCTAACCACCGCTGACGCGCTGTCGACCTTGTTCTCGCGAATCACGATCTCGCGCGCGGTTGCAGTGGCGTTGAACGTTGGATTCGAGAAGGTGCCGCCCAGACGGGCGTCCGTCATGTCGATGGTGGCGAGATAATCGTCTCCTAGAAAGTCGCTAAGCTGCACTCCCGAAGCATTGAAGGTTCCGGCGAGTCCCATATTCCTTAAATTAAGGGCAACCTGGCCTTGAGCCTGGGATGCGCCCTTCAATGCTTTCAAGTCAGTGGCGAGAATTCGGTTCTTATCTCCTTGGAATTGTCCCGTAATGATTGGAATTGGCTGACCCTGGATCACGAGGCCAAAGAGCTCTCCGGAACCCTTGAAGCGCGGGTTGCTAAGAGTGCCTGTAATATCCGTTTCGAATCGGGCTATGCCTTCCAAATCGGGGTTCCAGCGGTCAAGGTCGATGCCAGAGCCAACCGCCCGCAGATTCAGGGACTGCGTCTCCAAATCGTAAGTACCTCGCGCGGCCACCGAAAGTGAACTGGTCACAAGGTAAGCCTGTTGAAACTGGATCTTGCCATCCTGAATCATTGCCGCGAGGGTGAGGGTGCCCGACCGCGGCCGCTCGTTTTCCAGAATTGCGAAGTCCGCCCTACTCTGAGATCTTATGTAACCAACGGGCTTATCGACCGTGCCCGCCAACACCAGGGTCAAATCGCCGACCCCGTTCACCCGGTTGATGTTAAACCGCCTGGCAAGGCCTGTCAGATCGACGTTATCGAGATCCAATTGACCGGCAAGCGCCCGTGTCCGATTATCGAAAGCCAACTGACCGACCACGGGCGCGCCGCGCCAATTGCCTTGTCTGGCAACAAGGGCGAGCCTGTCCTTGGAGTAGTCGAGATCGATTGCGGGATTCGTGATCGTTTCCCCATAGCCTCGGACTGCACCTGCGTTCACCTTCCCGTTCAGGAGGACACCAGTCGGCTGGCTGTACGCCATCTTGCCTAGAAACTCTAGCGGGCCACTGGCGGAAAACTCGCTGGGAATGGACCGTCGGATGGGGGCGGGCAAGGCTTGAGTCGAAGTCGCACGGGCATCCAAATCTCCACCGAAAGTGAATCCGTTTTGCCAACTGCTGGTGCCATGAAAGATTGCATCGAGGCCGGATGTGTTTGCCGTTAGCTTTCCCTGGGCGCCGTCAGCCGAGATGAGCCCCTCAAATTTGACCTGGTCGGCGAAGTAATCACGCCCATAGCTGAAATTTTCCGCATTCGCGACCAGCCGCGTCTGAAGACGCGCTCCCGCCTTGCTCGGAATGAACAGCTCAAAGGGGCCGTGGACCACCAGCGAACTTGCATTGATTTGTCGCAGTTCACGGGTGTTCCGACCCTCTCTGGTCTCCCGAAACACTCTGTACAGCTCGGCCAACTGAAGACGGTCTGTGGCTCCCCGAACCCAAACCCCAGCGTCGGGCTGGTTCTGGACCGACAGATTCACATCTCCAACACGGGATAATGTCGCAGCGCCTGATGCGATCCATCGATCGCCGACGCCATCCACGTTCACATTCCGGACATTTAGTAATTGCGTGTACGGCTCCGGGCCGGTCATTTCGATAAAGCGCAATTGACCCTGGTCCAAGTAAACGGAAAATGGGAAGTTTCCGGAAGGTCCCTCCTGCTTGGGGAGAAAGTCAAACAGGTCGAGCGCGCCGTCTGGCTTCCGTTTGATGGTGGCAAAAGCGTTCCGGCCCGTAATCACCGCCCGTCGCGTTTGTGGATTAAGCAAAGGGAGCCCAAGTGCATCGACCCGATCCGCTCGAAAGAGAAGTAGGCCGTCGGAGGTCTCAACTCGTGGTCGCAGAACGGTGATGTCACCATCTTTTGTATCGACCACATACGAGTCGGCGGTAACAGTGATCTCACCGGCCGGCGCGATATATGTAAGTCGGAAAGGAACTCCGGGGTTTGCCAGGTATTCGGCGCAGGCAACCAAATAGGAAGCCCCCCAGAAACCCAAAATCAGGATCGGGAGCAAAACGGTGGTAAGGCGAATAATGCCGGACCAGGCTCTCATGCTCGTTTGGTGACGCTACCAGATTAGACGAGCGAGGTTCAAAATAGGACCATGCAACCTAATCTTGCCGACTCCTGTCCTTAAAGCGTCGATGGATCTCATTCAAACCTTGGGTTTGGCAGCGGGTGCGGCATGGCTTTCAGGAATTCGACTGTATGCCATGACTTCCATCTTGGGTCTGCTTGGACGCTATGGTTCGCTTGAACTGCCTGGCTCCCTCACAGTTTTGGAGAATCCATGGGTTATCGGCATATCATCAGCCCTTTTCCTGATTGAGTTCGTTGCCGATAAGGTCCCCGCGATCGACTCCGTGTGGGACGCGATCCATACCTTCATCCGGATTCCCGCCGGAGCTGTTTTGGCGGCAGGAGCGTTCGGAGAATACGATCCGGCCATCAAGGTAGTCGCGGCGCTGATCGGCGGCACGCTCGCTTTTGGATCTCACGCCACGAAGGCCACGACGCGGGCGGCTGTGAACGCTTCGCCCGAACCCGTTTCGAACGTCGTCGTCAGTACGACAGAGGATGTTTACGCGGTTGGCTCGACTTTTGCCGCGGCCTTCGCGCCCATCCTAATATTGATCATTGTCGCGCTTGGCGTGGTCGTCGCACTTTTTATGCTTCCACGGATGGTGCGTTTCGCAAAGCGAATTTTCGGAAAAACTGCTTCGACGAGCGATGCCATTACTTAAGCATCGATCTGAGCGTTGTCTCACCGGCGGTCAAAGCTTCTGCGACTTTGGCGGGGTCTTTGCCGCCCGCGGTGGCAAATTCGGCTCGTCCGCCACCTCCGCCTCCCGCAACCTTCGCAACTTCTCTCAATAGGTTGCCGGCATGCGCGCCGAGAGTCAGGGCTTCGTTTCCAACCTTGCAAACAAAAAGTACTTTGCCATCGGAGGTGACCGCAGCTAAGG
>JAFAFM010000295.1 GCA_023423495.1 Armatimonadota bacterium | reverse complement strand
GGGCGGTCTCTGGACTTCGGCGGACGCACTCTGCGGAATCGGGCAAGGACTGGTGTTGGGATACGGCGGCCTGCTTTGCCTGCGGGGGGAGATTGGCGCGGGCACACTCGTGATGTTTCTGATGTATTCCGTCACCTACGTGTACGGCCCGATCGTGCAGTTCCTGGTGGCTATCGATCCAATTGCCCGTGCTCAGGCGGCTCTAGCGCGAATCTTCCGGACGCTGGATATTCGAAATGTGGTGGACGACAAGCCCACTGCCGTTCCCATCACTGATATCCGGGGCGATGTGGACTTCAACGACGTGTGGTTCGAGTACGAACCGAACCAACCAGTCATCAAAGGGCTGAGCCTGCATGTGAAAGCCGGGCAGACGGTTGCCCTCATCGGCTTCAGTGGCAGCGGTAAGACAACCCTGACAAGCCTCTTGCTGCGGCACTATGATCCCCAGCAGGGCTCCATCACCATCGACGGGAAAGACTTGCGCGACCTTCAGCTTCTTAGCTACCGATCCCACGTCGGGGTGGTGGCTCAGGAAAGCATTTTGTTCAATACCACCGTGTTGGAGAACATTCGCTATGGTCGAATGGATGCTTCCGAGGAGGAGGTCAGGGAGGCGGCTTACGCCGCGAACATCGATGAAGCAATTCAGGAGCTCCCAAACGGATATGACACCAAGATCGGCGAAGACGGGGTGAAGCTTTCAGTGGGGGAGAAACAGCGGATCGCGATCGCCCGCGCTCTGCTCGCCAATCCCCACATTCTGATCTTGGACGAGGCCACATCCTCCCTCGACTCCCAAACCGAATCCCAGTTGCAAGACGCGCTGGATAACCTGCTGAAGGGTCGCACGAGCTTTGTAGTGGCCCACCGGCTCTCCACCATCGTGAAGGCCGACCTCATCGTGGTGATGGACAAGGGTGTGATCGTGGAGCAAGGCACCCACGAGCAGCTACTGCGACGCGGGGGCATGTATGCGGGCCTCTACCAGAAGCAGTTCAGTGTTGCTTTACAGGCCAGCTAGCTGGGGACCCGCTCAGAACCGTTCGCTCCAAGTCGGCAAGCATTTTCTCCCAGCCTTGCTGGACCTTATCTCGCTGTTCAGACCAATTGGGGTGCAACTGGTGATTCAACGTCACCCGACAGCCGCTGTCAATCGGCGCAAACCGCAGTTCCACCTCCGTGGAATCCCCGGAATCCGCCGGGACGGCGAACGTGAAGAGGATCCGGTTCGGTCGATCCAGTTCCAAGTACTTGCCGCCATGGGGCACATCCTCACCCTGACGCCGGTCAACCATGAGAAATTCGCCTCCGACTCGCGGATCGATCTCAGCGTTCACCATCTCGCCGTCATCCGTGGCAAAGAAGAAGTTACGGGTAACCGCTGGTTCGAGCCAGGCATCGTAAAGCGCCTCGCAGGAGGCGTCGATGTCCCGGGAAACCGAAATGAGAATGCTTTCTGAATCGCTCATCGCCAAGTATATGGACTGCCGACAGACGATGTGCGGGGCAGATTACTTGACTTTCTGAGGCATCACAATAACGTTGTTGTCGGGGGTGACTGGAGCGGTGCGCCGCTTTGCCTTCATGTACTGAAAGAGGGCCAGAACGAGCATGATCGGCACAATCGCCGCGTCATCCAATAGGCCGAGAAGGGGAATGAGGTCAGGAATGAGGTCGATGGGAGAGACTCCGTAGAGGAGGCCCAGAAACAACGAAAAGATCGCACCCCAAGGAGTTGCGCTCCGAGTCGGTACTGGCTGGTTGTTCACGAAGTGTATGACTGATCCCGGCCAGTCGCTGTTACATGGCCGGGACCTTTGCAGTTTTTAGTCGATGCTCTCTTGGAAAACAAGCGCGTTGAAGCCACTTGCTTGGCCGGAGTCGGCATAAACGATGACCGCAACCCGCTCACCGGGATCGATCGCAATCGTCTGGTCAACGAGGGCCGTGGTGGTATCGCCATCTGCGAAAACACGAATGCGGTAGGTATTCGTGCCACCCACATCCGTAATGCTATAGTCCGAGGCTGTTCCTGGGGCCAGAGCATTCATCGCCGGAGCTGCCGGCAGTGGATCACCCGGGGCCGAGATGTAAACGTCTACATTTGCTGCACCTTGTGCCGCATGGACTGCGCGGATGGCAACGTCGTCATTCGAAACACCGCTCTCGTCGTCTTCCAACAAGATTATCGTTCGAGGAGTCGTTCCATAGGCAACTGCCGTGTATCGCCGGTTGAGCTCAAACAATTGGTCACTCAAGGTGGCCAGGTTGTCGAATGTTGAATCTCCGACCGTAAGATCCTTGTTGCCGTTCGGCGTGATCGCGAAATCGCTGACCGTTCCAAACGCGATGGTCTCGCTAATGGTGTCTGAGCCTACTCGGGCCATAGCATTGTTGATGCCGGGCATGAGGTTAGCCAATCGAACACGAGGGTTGGGCTGATTTATGAGGCCGTCTCCGTCGCCTCCGCAGCCAATTAATCCTAAACCGATGATGGCCGCCAAGCCAATCGATGCAATACGATTCATTTCTAGTCGCTCTCCTTATGGTAAATGAGCCACGTAATTCGCAGCCCACATTGGTCCATAGACGACCACTTTAAAATCTGAGTGCCATTGCCGCTCGCCGACTAAGTTAGCCTTCGGAACTGGTGTTTGCCAACACGTAAAATTTTTCCTGAAAGCTCAGATCTCGGTATCTTGGAAAACGGGTCCGTAATCTTCTGCTCGTCCAGGCTCACTCCGCCCTGCTTCATAAGGTCCCGGGCGTTGCCGTTGCTCTTGGCCATCCCAAGCGCCACGATCAGGTTTGGCAGGGGAATCGGATCTTCAAATTCGGCGGGAATGGCAACTTCTTCAGCGTCCACCGGCTGCTGCCGTTTCGAGAACGTCTCCACGAAATACTGTTCTGCCAAAGCGCCATCCTCGGGAGAGTGGTAAAGAGAAACGATCTCGCGGGCCAGGCGCACCTTGGCGTCGCGGGGGTTGGCTCCTTCGGTGGTGATTTCCTTGATCTCTGCCAGCGGAACGTCGGTGCACAGTTCAAACCAGTTTTGGATCAAGGGATCCGGAATGGACATAGTTTTCCCAAACATATCGTTAGGTGAATCCATGACCGAGACGTAATTGCCCAGCGACTGACTCATTTTTTCTTTGCCGTCGGTCCCTACAAGCAAGGGAGAGAGCACAACCACCTGCGGAGTCTGACCGTTAGCTTCCTGAAGCTGCCGGCCCATAAGGTTGTTGAACTTCTGGTCGTTTCCGCCGAGTTCGATGTCAGCCTTGAGGGCAACGGAGTCCATCCCTTGGAGGAGTGGATACATCAACTCGTGCATTCCGATCGGCTGGTGGGCGTCCCAGCGCTTGGTGAAGTCATCTCGCTCCATGATCCGCGCGATAGTCGTCTTCGCGCACAGCCGCAGCACATCTTCGAAGTTCATCGCGCCCAACCATTCGCTGTTGGGCCGTACCTCGGTCCTCTCGATATCGAGGATCTTGCCGAACTGCGTTTTCACGGCCTCGACGTTAGTAGCGACTTCTTCCGCGGTGAGTTGCTTGCGGGTTTTGCTCTTGCCGCTCGGATCGCCAATCATAGCGGTGAAGTCTCCAACCACCAAAACGGCCTGATGCCCGAGTCTCTGGAAGTCCCGGAGCTTCCGCAAAACAACCGCCCAGCCTAGGGTCACGTCTCGAGCAGTCGGGTCGACGCCCAGTTTCACTCGCAGCGGACGGCCGAGCTCGAGTTTCTTGCGAAGTTCGTCCTCGGAGATGATTTCTGTGGTGCCGCGGCGCAGAATAGCTAGCTGCTCGTCGATGGTCATGGGAAGCTGAAATTGTACCGGGCTAGGCAATTTCGGGCGGCAAAAGGTAACGTTGCGGCACCATGGCCGTTCCCATTGCTCTCCAGCTTTATTCCGTCCGCGAGGACTGCGCCAAAGATTTTTTGGGCACCATCGAACGGGTGGCAAAGATGGGCTATGCCGGAGTGGAATTTGCCGGTTATCACGGGCAATCCGCCGTTGATATCAAACGCTGCCTGGATGACAATGGATTGAAGGTCGCGGGAACGCACGCCGGTTTTGCGTCATTGCAGTCAGACCAAATCCAGGAAACGATCGAGTTCCATCAGGCAATCGGCTGTGAAAATCTGGTCGTGCCTTGGCTTCCTGAAGAAACTCGCAGCAGTCGTGAGGCGTGCCAAAAGACGGCGGACCAGCTGAACACCATCACAGCTCTGCTGGAGCCACATGGGATGAGGACAGGGTTCCACTGTCACTCGGGAGACATGGCCCCTTTGGAGAATGGAAAGAGCGCCTGGGATTACCTGGGTGAATTCACGGGCGACCGATTCATCATGCAGTACGACACCGCGAATGGCATGGCGGGTGGCGCTGACCCCGTACAGCCGATCTTGGATTGGCCGGGCCGCGGAATTACAGTGCACTTGAAAGAGTGGTCGGGCGAGCACGGAGCGGAAGTAATCGGGGAGGGAATGGTGCCGTGGGAGCGGGTCTTTGAAGCTTGCGAATCGGTCGCTGGGACTCAGTGGTACATCGTGGAACACGAGAGCTATGAAGGCATGACGCCCATTGAGGCGGTCGAGCGCTGTCTGAAAAACCTTCGAGAAATGGGCAAGTAAGGTTTAGCCGCCCAACTCTTTGTTCATATCGCCGACGAGGTCGATCTGGCTCTGGCGAAATCCTTCCAGCTTGTCAGCAAGGACTTCGTCTTCTACCGCCAAAATCCTGAGGGCAAGCAGCCCAGCGTTCTTGGCGTTGCCGATTGAAACCGTGGCTACTGGCACTCCGGCGGGCATCTGAACGATGGAATATAGGGAGTCAACCCCTCCAAGCGCCTTGGTCTGAACTGGGACACCGATGACCGGCAGGGTCGTGAGTGACGCGACCATGCCGGGCAGGTGAGCCGCGCCGCCAGCGCCCGCGATGATGACTTTCATGCCCCGGGCCTTTGCGGTCTGGGCGTATTCCACCATGGCTTCGGGAGTGCGGTGGGCGCTTACAACTTTGACTTCATGCGCAACGCCAAATTCGGCCAGGATGTCGGCGGCGGACTGCATGGTGTCCAAGTCGGACTTGCTCCCCATGATCACCCCGACGACCGGTTGGCTCATCGCTTAGCCGACAGCTTCCTTGGACTTTGCCGCACGCTCCCAAAGCTCGACGGTGCGGACGTCCCTTCGTCGTCGGTCCATCGCCTGACCGATCTTGATCGAAAGCACTTCGTACACGTCGATACCTGGCGCATTCTTTTCGATGTAATCGAACGCGCCACGGCGCATGCACTCAACCGCATTGGCGACATTGCCGTATGCCGTCATCACGATCACTTCGGCGAACAAGTCGCGGGTGAAGGCGGCGTGGAGCACTTGGAGCCCAGAATCGGGATTGTCCATGCTCATATCCGTAACGATGATGTCGTACGGCTTCGGACGCTCCATGATCTTCTCGATACCTTCTGCAGCATTAGCTGCGGTATCCACGTTATAGCCATCCCTTTCAAGTCGTCGCTTAACCGCAACGACTACAGATTCTTCGTCATCTATGACCAATACACGGCACATCGACTCCAGTATATCTGTGTCTGCATCTTCAGAACCGCCATCCGGTCGCTCAACGAATAATTTCACCACTTAATGGTGAAATTGCATCCATAACCTAAGTAGAATTGGTTTTGTGGTTAAGCGAAAGCAGGAACGGGACATCACCGAAGCGCTCTCAGACACGCCGATTGTCATGATCGTAGGTCCACGACAGTGCGGGAAGAGCACCATTGCCAATTCAGTTAGCGCTGGTCGCACGATGGTGACCTTCGACGATCCAAGGTCGATGGCCGCCGCCAAGCTCAATCCTGTCGAGTTTCTCAAGTCATTAGATGGTCCGGCAACAATCGATGAAGTCCAACGAGTCCCGGAGATCTTTCTGCCGCTCAAAGCGGAGATCGATCGGGATCGCACCCCGGGTCGCTTCCTACTGACGGGCTCGGCAAACGTTCTCCACATGCCGAAGATCGGGGACTCGCTCGCAGGGCGGATGGAAGTCGTCAACCTGCTTCCGTTTTCACAGGGGGAGTTGGAGGGAGCCGCGGATAGATTTGTCGACGCTTTATTCGAAAAGGATTTCAAAGTGAGCGACCAAGAACGCGATCCTGACTTGTATCCACGGATGACGATTGGAGGGTTCCCGGAGCCCGCGCAAAGAAAGACTCCGGAAAGACGCCGCGCTTGGTTTGACTCGTACGTGAAGACAATCCTGGATCGTGACATCCGCGACATCGCGAACATCGATGCCATCTCCCAAATGCCACGACTGTTCTCCCTGATTGCAGCGCGTTCGGGGTCAATCCTCAATGCCAATAGCCTGGCGGCAGAACTCCAAATCCCGTACACGTCATTGAAGCGCTACATTGACTTGCTCGAAGTCATCTTCCTCATTCACAAAGTGCCAGCGTGGAGCACCAATTACCGGGGGCGAATCGTGACGAAGTCGCCCAAACTTTATCTCGTCGACACAGGTCTGCTCTGCAGTTTGGCGAACTACGATCTGCGTTACTTTGAGGGGCAGCCACTGCGACAAGCGCCGGTAATGGAGAACTTTGTCGCGATGGAGCTCAAGAAGCAATGCAACTTTGGTCGAGTCCGGCCATGGCTGATGCACTTCAAAACGGTGCGGAATTTGGAAGTCGATTTTGTGTTGGAAACCAAGGATCAGAAGATTGCCGGGGTTGAAGTCCGCACAACCCGCTCCCTACGGAACGAAGATGCAGATGGTCTTCGGTATCTACAAGAGGTTGCGCCTGAGCAATTCGTCCGGGGAGTCGTACTGTATCACGGCTCCGAGGTCGTGAAGTTCAGCAAAGACATCTACGGTGTGCCTATTCAGTTCCTATGGGACATGCAGCACTCGTAACCCATTAAGGTGTTCGCCAAGCGATCCGGCCCGTAGCGAACCGGGTCGACGGTCATATACCCGGTTTCTCGCTCGATCTTTGCCATGGCGCAAAGGGCGTCAATTTCTTCCAGCCGACTGGTGTCCAGTGCGATGCCGAGCGTCTTGGGTCGGGGGAAGGTGCCGATCGTGGAGGCCAGGTCCTCGTATAACCTGATCAAGTCTCCCAAAGGCGGAATTTCCACATCACATAGCTTTTGCAAATGGGTCTGGTTCGCTCGGTGGCAGAGGATCAAATGGGTGGGCATCGTTCCCCGAAGGAGCGGCAATGTTGCCGTGCTGCCGGGGTGTACCAGCGAGCCTTGGCCTTCAACGATCACATAATCCGCGTTTTGAGAAGCGTCGACAACGGCTTTCTCCATCGCTCCGCAAGCGTAATCCACGCGCACCGCATCGAGCGGAACGCCACGACCAGTGATCGTAATTCCGATCTGCCCGGTGGCCACAAACTCTGCGTTGGCGCCTCTCTCACGGAGAACCCGGAACAGTTCCAGGCCCGCGGTCATCTTGCCAATCGCCATGTCGGTTCCGATCATCAGGACACGCTTGTTCTTCAGCTTTGCGGGTGCGCCCTGGGCCACGCCAATGCCGGCAGGCTCGATACGGATATCCCAAATGTATTGCCCAGCCGAAAGCTCGCTGTAGCGCGGTGCCAATAAGTCGTGTAGTCCGTTTACTACGGACAGCCCTCTCGCCACTGCCTCGTCGATTACGCTGTACCACTCGTTGGGAATCAAACCGCCTTGAGGTGCAATGCCAAGCACCAGCACCTTTGCGCCCCTTGCTCGAGCTTCCTCGACGGTCGAGACGATCGGCGCTTCGCGGGGTAGTCCCATCACTTCCGTGCAGCACTTGCCCGCATGCTCGGAGTCGATTACACAGGCGACCGGATTTGGGCTGTAGCGCAGGATGCCAAAGCCCATCTTTCCGATCGGGCTGAGGCTCGCCCCCTCCATGTAGATGGCAAGAGGTTCATCGCGCCTAAGCATGGACGAGTCTCCCGCCATGGCCGGGTTGCTCGGAGCATTGAATAGCGCCGTCGACAATTGGCGCCCCGTCCGCAGGATCGGGGTTCAGGTTAAGATGCGAATCCAAGTCGATATAGTCGAAAAGTGACCCCAGCGAAGCGCCCGCAGCGATGGCAATGCTCGATTCGCTCATACAGCCGATCATGGTTCTAAGTCCGAACGCTCGTGCGGTCGCAACGATCCGAAGCGCTTCCGTTATTCCGCCGCACTTCATTAATTTTAGGTTTATGCCGTCAACAGCATTTCCCCATTTAGGAATGTCGGGACTAAAGCGACAGCTTTCGTCCACAAATATGGGCAGTGGCCTTCCTTCGAAGATCCGCGGTAGGTCGCCTTCCGCGCCTTCCACCAGAGGCTGTTCCACATAGTCCACCCCTTGCCCAGCGAGCCATTGCATCATCATCTTGGCCTCGTCGACTGTCCAACCGCCATTCGCATCGACCCTGAGCTTTGCCCCAAAGGGAGCGGCCGCTTCCTTAGCCGCGAGAAAATGCGCTTTGTCGAAGTCACGACCTTCCGGGGAACCCAGCTTGATCTTCAGACATTTGGCACGGGTCGCTTCCAGGATTGCCGGCACCCTTTCTTTGGTGACCTCGGGAGGATTGATTCCAATTGTCACGCTGGGCGGCGGCTGCGTCTTGTCCAATCCGAGCAACTGGTACAGCGGAAGATTCGCCCGTTTGGCCGTTAGATCCCACAGGGCAATGTCGACCGCCGCCATCGCGGGCGGGTCGATGCTTGCAGTCTTCATGACCTGCCAAGCGGCGTTGATGGATTTACCGCCAATAACGGGCCATATGGCTTCGATTTGGGCTTGGCCACGCTCAGCGGTCCACTGACTTCCAGTAGCGGGCGATAACTCACCGATGCCCGTGTGGGTGCCGTCCGTGACTTCGACGAATAGGTTCTCCGACGAGCTTGTCACGCCCCGGCTGATAGCCAGAGGGTAAAGCTTCTGTAGCTCCAAACGACGGAAGGCGACACTTAACACAGACTTTCAGGCTACCGCTCCCTGAATTGGCCAGGGGACTTTGGAGCCAGAGATACAATCAACGATCGTGTCCTACGCCCTATACATTTTCGACTTGGACGGAACACTGTTTCGTGGCAACGAACCCATCCCTGGAGCCGTCGACTGCGTCCAGCGCGTCCGGTCGGCAGGCTCAAAAGTTCGCTTTCTCACGAACAACTCCGGTCAGACTCTGGAGACCTACCTAAACAAGCTGCGGGGCATGGGATTCGAAGCTGAACCGAAGGAGATTTACTCGTCTGCCATCGGCGTCGCAGCCTGCTTGACGGCGATGCAGGTTCGCCGCGCGTTCGTCGTGGGCGAGCCAGGCCTGAAATTGACCCTTCAGGATGCGGGGATCGAGGTCGTGGAGGAAGGCGCGGAAGCAGTTGTGGTCGGCATCTGCCGGACGTTCTCCTATGAACTTATGTCGGCGGCCATGAAGGAGATCAGGGCCGGAGCCCGCTTCATTGCCTCTAACACGGATCCAACTTATCCTGTCGAAGGAGGGCAGTTCATTCCCGGCGCGGGCTCAATTGTGGCGGCAGTCCAAACGTGCGCCGAGAACGCGCCGTTTGTGGTCGGTAAGCCAAATCCCTACCTTGTCGAATTGATTCTTCGCGACGCAGGACTGAATCCGACCGATGCTTTGGTCATCGGGGACAGGATGGACACGGACGTGGAAGCGGGCAAACGCGCAGGCTGCGAGACCCTCTTGGTCATGACCGGCGCAGCGTTGGATGCGCCAGAGGGACAATCTTGGTTACCGAGTGTTGCCGACCTCGTCCCTGCTTCCAGACAATTCCGTTAAACCCGGTATTCTCCAGCAGCTATGAGCCTGGTCGGCAAAGTCGGGAGAAAGCGGCCGCGAGCCCGTGTCGCGATGCTTGTCCTGTATGCCATCCTGACACTTGGCGCGCTCACGACCATCTACCCTTTCATCCTGATGGTCTCCACCGGCTTTAAGGGCGCCACCGATCAGAACGACAACAAGCTTATTCCAACTTACTGGAGCGTCATCGAGAGTCGGGACGAAGCTGGAGTTCTCAAGCCCGAATCCCTGCTTGGCAAGTACATCGACGATAAGTACCGTGGCGATGCCTCCATGATCGCGTCTTCCAGGTTCGGGGAGGATGCCTCGCAGGGGGACTTGGCTAAGTACAAAGAGTTTCTGAATGCTCTTCCGCTGGATTACTGGATGGCAGGTTTCCAGCAGGCGCCAAACCAAGTCACCAGCCGCCTCGTTAACCGTTATCAGGCGTGGTTGAAGGACAGGTTTCCTAACATCGAAGCGCTGAACAAGGCGTACATCGAGGAGAATACGGCATTTCAAACCATTGTCGTCCCCACGGAGCAGCTGGACCGTAAAGCTTGGAAAGCCAAGCAAGATCAGAAATACAAGGATTGGCTGATTTTCAAGGCAACTCTGCCCGTGGAATACCGAATTCCCGTCCGCACGCAGTGGATTTATCAACAGTGGGTTAAGGGTCGATTTCAGGGACAGTTTCCGTTGGTGCCAGACGAAATCAAAGGGACAGCCAAGAAGTTTGAGGAGTTGCACCCTAGCACGGCGCCACCCGCTTTTTTGGCTGAGTTCAAAAGTCGGGGGCTGCCGCTGCGATATGCCAAGGAGTCGCTCGAATCCATGTGGGCGAGATTCTCAAAGGGTGGGGAGATTGGACCCGTCGACGTTGGCGATCCCGTTGCACTGGGCACAAAAACGCTGCCTATCATGTCTTTCGAGCGGGCGACCCTGGTCGAGCGTCAAGGTGAAATCAAGAAGGACTTCGCGCTTCGGAACTACAGCTACGTGCTGGATTACATCCTGCTCAACGGCCGGACGGTGTTCAATACCGTGCTGTTCTGCTTTTTGGCGATCCTCACGCAGCTGACCGTCAACCCGCTCGCCGCATTTGCGCTTAGCCGCTATCCCATCAAGGCCAGCGGCAAAATCTTGATCTTTCTGCTCGCCACGATGGCGTTTCCGGCCGAAGTCGCGCTGATTCCGTCCTTCCTTCTGCTGAAGGATCTGAACCTGTTGAACACCTTCGCGGCATTGGTGCTGCCAACCGCGGCAAGCGGCTACATGATCTTCCTGCTCAAGGGCTTCTTCGACTCGTTGCCACAAGAACTGTACGAGGCCGGACAGCTGGACGGCGCGAAGGAATTCACGATGCTTCTGCGGATCACATTGCCACTTTCCATGCCTGTCCTGGGATATCTGGCGCTGCTTGCGTTTATGAGCGCGTACGGAACATTTATCTATGCATTTTTGGTGGTCCAGGACCAGAATATGTGGACGTTGATGGTGTGGATCTACCAGTTGCAGAGCATTGCGCCGAAAGCAGTGATGATGGCGGCAATCACCTTGGCGGCCCTGCCAACGTTGGTGGTCTTCCTTTTTGCCCAGAGCTTCATCATGAGAGGCATAGTGTTGCCGGGTGAGCGATGATCTCTCTCTTCGCGTTGCTCTTGTGCAGCCAGGTATCGGCTCCACCTGCAGAACTCAAACTTCCGACCTTCTACAAAAAGTGCGTGCTGGTTCTAGGTCTGCCGATCGTTTCGTCCGAGAAGGTCAGCGACAAGGCGTTGTTACAAGCAGCAGATCTTGTAGAAGTGATGCTTCGGAAGCGACCCGAAATTGTCCAGCCCATGAAAGAGCGAAAGCTTCGAATCGCCATCATGGCGCCCATCGAGCAAACCCTGGACATCCCCGAACATTCGGATTTGCAGAAAGTGTTCCCGTCCACAGATTGGAACAAGCGCGCCCGAGGCTTAGGTGCAACCGTCGAGCGGCCATGTGTCAGTGGAGCGGAGGAAAACTTGCTCGGACTTAAGGGAGACCGCTACAAAGGCGAGTCCATCCTTATTCACGAATTCGGACAC
>JAFAFM010000232.1 GCA_023423495.1 Armatimonadota bacterium | reverse complement strand
GCCCAGGCCGAGGACCATGCCGTAAAGCCCGGCCATTCCGCCGAAGACGTACGATAGGACTAGCGCAATAAGCGCGCCAATAGCAAAGCTCAGCGCTAGGCGGTTCACTTCTGGCGATCAGCCCTCGACAACAACAAAACCGTCATTACAATACCGAGCACCGTCCCCGCGACTGCGCCAATACCCTTGTAGGCTGTTCCGCCCGTACGGGAGTCCAGAAACCAACCGATCGCAACACCGATAAGGGGAAGGCCGATCAACGTGTAGGCAATGCTCAGGCCGACTCCGAGCCCACGGGCACTCTGCCGGCTGCTCTCCATTTTTCGATTCTCTTCGCGCTTCTGATTGTCTCGGAGGAGCTTTTGCTGTCGTGCACGCTCTTCTAAAGCGTTAAGCCTTCCAGCGAACTCATCATCGAGTCTGGCGTTCTTTTCTCTGGCAGCTTGTACTTGTTCAGACAACGTATCCGCTCCGTCGGAATCGCCGTCGATGCCCAATTCTCGGATCCGACGATCCAGTTCGTCTTCATCGACGTTCCCCTGAGCATCAATCAATTTGTCGTCGTCTGTCATCGGCTTAGTATATATAGGACGTGGCATCCGGAAACGAGAGCGCTTTAGTCTTTTGGAAGTGGGGAATTGGGGTCGCTGCGGGAATCCACGCTCTAGTTTGGATGTTTTCATTTGCGGGAGCTTGGGTCGCACCAGCAGCCCATTTCTTGGAAATAGCCGGATTGCTGTCTTTCATCGCTTTGGTCTTCTTCTTGATCGGCTTCGCAGTCAAGAGCGTCAAACTCCATAAGCATTGAGAATCTCGATATCCTATACGTGCGTCTAGTATTCTGTTAGGGACGATGGACCGGAGTTTGGATACAGAAATTCAGTGGCTTAAAGGCGTGGGCCCGAAGTTGGCGCCACTATTCCACAAGCTCGGAATCCAAACCGTCGGCGATCTGCTGTACCACCTCCCACGAAGGTATGAAGACCGGCGCAACATTCCCCCAATCCGCCAAATTCGGCCCGGCAACTATGTCACTATCCGTGGAACTCTTCGCAATGTGACCTCTCGGCCAATTAGTGGGGGCAGGGTCATCGTCAAGGCGATGGTCAGCGACTCAAGCGGAACGGTGGCGCTCACCTGGTTCAACCAGCCCTGGATTGCCCGGAAGCTTGAGAAATACGAAGGCGACATTGTTGCTTACGGCCTGGCAAAGGACGCGGACCTTTACTTCGAGATCAGCTCGCCGGAATACGAGCTAATCGAAGATGCCGAGGATGCAGCAGATTTTGCTCGGATCATCCCCGTTTATCCTGCCACCGAAGGGCTTCCGCAACGGGTGATCCGTCGGGCCGTTCGCTCGGCGCTCGCCGACTACCTTGGAGCCACTCAAGACCCCCTCCCGCCGGCCATCTTAAGGGCCCAGATGCTCCGCCCCTTGCGATGGAGTTTGAGGGAAATCCATGAGCCGAGCGAAGAAACCCACCGGCAGCAAGCCCGGGAGCGTCTCGTCTTCGAGGAGTTCTTCTACTTACAAGTCTCCCTCGCGATGAAACGGGCGGAAACTCGGCAGGAACTCGGAATAGCATTTCCCATCGCGGAACTCAAACGGGGAGTTAATTTGGATCAACTTCCGCAACCGTCGTCCGGCACCCCTGTCACTGCGTCCGGCAAGAGCGCTTTGGTCGTCAAAGAGCGTCGAGATTCACACCTCTTCGAGTCCGAGCAGCAAGCCAAGCGGGAAGGTACACCGCTCTGGGATCAGATTAAACATATGCTGCCATTCGAATTGACCGGGGCACAGAAGCGGGTTATCGAGGAGATTTGGTCAGACATGGAGCGCCCACACCCCATGAATCGGTTGGTGCAAGGCGACGTGGGTTCGGGAAAGACCGCAGTTGCGGCCTGTGCAATGTTGGCGGCGGTCCGATCCGGCTACCAGGCTGCAATGATGGCTCCCACCGAAATTCTCGCTGAACAGCACTTTTTTAACCTGGAGCGACTGATGGAGCCGCTTGGCATTCAAGTGGTGCTCCTGGTGGGCAAACAAAACTCGCGAGAACGCAAGCGGGCTCTCCAAATGACTGAGTCCGGCGAAGCCAAGATCGCGGTCGGCACCCACGCCCTCATTCAAGAGGGCGTGACATTTGATCGGCTTGGCTTGGCAGTGATCGACGAACAGCATCGCTTCGGAGTTTTGCAACGAGCGGCCCTGAGAGAAAAGGGACTTGGCAATCCGGATGTCCTGGTCATGACAGCGACGCCTATTCCACGTACGCTCACCATGACCCTCTATGGAGATCTGGAGCTAAGCGTGATCGATGAGCTTCCACCGGGTCGCCGTCCGATCAAAACCCAAGCCAAGTCCAACACGCATCGCGCTACGGTCTACGACAGCGTTCGGGAGTTGGTGGAGCAGGGCAGACAGGCCTATTTCGTTTGCCCACTGGTGGAGGAAAGCGAGAAGATGCAAGCCCAAGCTGCAACCGATCTCGCCTACCGACTTACCAACGGACCCTTTGCTGACAAGCGTGTGGGGCTACTTCATGGCCAAATGAAGCCAGTCGAAAAGGAATCGGTTATGGACCAATTCCGGAAGCATGAGTTGGACATTTTGGTGAGTACGACGGTGATCGAAGTCGGGGTGGATGTCCCGAATGCCAGCGTCATGGTCGTTGAAGATGCAAATCGCTTTGGCCTTTCGCAACTCCATCAGCTAAGAGGACGCGTTGGACGTGGCGCCCACCAAAGCTTCTGCATCCTGATTTCCGACGCAAGGAATGAGGAAGCTCGCGAACGGATGGATACGATGGTGGCCACGACAGATGGCTTCCAAATTGCAGAGGCTGATTTGCGCCTAAGAGGGCCAGGAGAACTTGCTGGTACGGCTCAGAGCGGAAATCGAGATTTCAAGTTGGCAGACCTTATCCAAGATGGCAAGCTCCTGGAGATTGCGCGAAAGGCGGCAATGGATCTGATCGACCGCGATCCAGATTTGTCCAAGTCTGAGCACCAAGGAATACTAGAAAAAGTCAGGCTGAAGAGAAACCAGTCCGCCGTGATTACGGTCAGCTAGAAAATGGTTGAAGAGATAGACCCCGCTACGCTTCAGGCGGAGCTTGCATCTGAGAATCCTCCGGTCCTTCTGGATGTCCGGGAAGCACAGGAGTTGGAGATTTCCCGCCTCCCCAACGTCCTGCATATCCCGATGAATTTGATTCCTGCGCGAGCCTCGGAGTTGAATCCATCCGACCCCATCGTGGTCGTATGTCGGTCCGGCAATCGCAGTCGCCAGGTTGCACAGTATCTCATGGGGAGGGGCTTCAAAAACGTGCGAAACCTCAGTACGGGTATGAATGGGTGGGCGCGGGAAGTCGACCCGACCATCCAAACATATTAAAAGGACTCGGCGAATGGCCGAGTCCTTAATCGTGTTTACAAGTTGGAAGACTTAGCCGCCGCGCTCAGGGTCAACGAACTTGAACGGCTTGCCGCTCATTTCTTTGAGCTTCGCCTTTTGTGCGTCGGTAGCAATTTTGCCGAGCTCAGTATTCATGACCTCAGTGTTCTTTTGGAACGCAGCCATGCGAGCCTCTCGGTCCATATCCTGATTCTCCATCAGAGCACGGTTAGCGGCTTGTTGCTTGTCTTGAAGATCCTTGATCTTGGCTTTCTGCTCGTCGGTAACTCCGAGTTCCTTCTGGATTTCGGGATTCGCAATGGCAGCGTTGCCCATTCGCTGAATGGCAAGCTCTTTCACTCGCTTCTTCTGATCGTCGGTCAAAACGGCGAGAATTTCCTTGTTATTGGCCGCCTGCATCT
>JAFAFM010000210.1 GCA_023423495.1 Armatimonadota bacterium | reverse complement strand
ATGCTTATCGTCGGCGTTGTGGAGGCGAACGCTAGCCCAGACCCAATCGCGTGGCTTTCGTATGTCGTACTATTGTTTGCGTCACTATTCATCTACTATGCGGTTTCGTTAATGCTAATGACCACGGGAATTTGGTTGGTTAGAGTAGACAACCTTTGGGTTCTCACGGAAACGCTCACAGATGTCGCTCGCTTTCCCGTGGATATCTATGGGCCAAACATTCGATCGTTTATGACGTTCGTGCTGCCAATGGCATTTATTGCCACTATTCCTGCCTCCCAACTCGTTCATGGAGCGGACTTGCGACTAGTCGGGCTTGGATTAGTTTGGGCATTTGTTTTTATGGTGCTTGCGAGAGTGTTCTGGAAATTTGCAATGAGGCACTACACAAGTGCCAGTAGTTAACGGCCCCCGCCGAGGCTAATGGGTTGTCCACTGGTTCCCGTACCGAATCCAGTATTGAACGGGAACGCCTTAATCCTAACGTAAAAGTTAATGCTGGTACCGGATCGAAACCCAATTGGATTATCAATGATCGTCATGATCGCCTCGGCACAGTGAAGGTCATAAGTGAGCTGAAGGTGCCGAGATTCAAAACGCTGTAAGTAGCCGTTGTAGCTAAAGAGCGCGCTCGTTCGGAGCCGACCCCATTTGAAACCGTCGACAAAACCAGTTAGAGAGCTCCATGTTTGCCGGATACCGTCATATTTCGCGCCCAAGCCGACGAAAGTCGCGCCGGGCTGATAGGCCAAATCGATACGAACATTGTTCCAGGCACCCTGGAAGCTATCGTAAGTGCTCAAAGCTCGCAGAGAAATGTAATCAACGGGACGGTATTCCATTCTCACCCCCACTGCCTGCCAAGCAACTTTTGGACCCAAAGTCTCTTGTTGTAACTGAAGAATGTCGTATCCTGTTTGGGCGCCAATCAAAAGAGTGCGATAGGGCCGGAAACTAAGATCAGCGCTGATGAGATTGGAGCGGCCGATTCTATCGATCTGCAAGGGGGAGAAGCCGTAGGGTCGAAGGTAATTGTAACGAAGGTTTATGCTCGTGTCGTAGCCCAAAGCGTAGCTGGCTTGGAGTCCAAGGCCGAGCGTGTATTGGGCCGTATCGTCACTATAAATGCCCTGCTTGAATCTTCCTGCAACGTCGAGCCTCAGCCGGTTTCTGCTTCGGTCAGGACGGTTGATCTGAATGTCGAAATTTCCCCGTCCCACCTTATTCCGATCGAGGGAGTTTGAAAATTCACCCACGCTGAACTCGGCGTTAAACGGCCATCCGATATCTCGGCGACCAAAGAGCTTTCGAGAATCTGTAAGGAGGGTGATGACGGGCGTCCGGTCGGCCCCGCTGAAAAAATTGCTTGTTTCGCCTACCGGAATTGCTCGCTGATATTCAAACTGCGCGGTCGCCCTTTGCAGGTCATAGTCAGCTTTGAGCTTGAGGTCGACTTGCTCACGCTCAGTCGAAAAAGATGTGGAGCGTGAAGCGCTTCTCGACAGACCGACATCGAAAATCGTCCGAAGATACTCGTTCCAGCGCCGATTGTCGGAAACCTTGTACGATTGAGCTTCCGCCGTTCTGTTGCCTGTTTTGTTTTCATTTCTTAAAATGTCCAAGCGGGTATTCGTCCCGCGGGCTTGGGGAATAAGGAATCCAAATCGCGTATTTAATATGGTTGATTGCGGTGCAGATAGATAATTGTTTTGCTGAAAATTATTGTCAAATGTGAGAATGCCAAACTTGAAGTCCTGTCTATGCCGAGTTGAGATCGTCAGGGTTTTATCTTGTCCCAAGACTGCATAGGTATTGATCAGTCCTCTCAGATTTGGATTTGCGTAGTTAAAATCCAGGCCTAGCGCAGGACCCTTTTTGGTGTAGTAGTCAACTCTGGTATCCAGGAAGTTATCATCGCTCCGAAGCGGGATTCCAAATTTGAACTTTACGTAATATCCTTCATCGAAAGTTTGCCCGACTTCGGGAAGATAGCGATAGAAGCGCTCGTCCAATGGGATGGACAAGTAGGGCAGTTTCAGGATCGTCTTATCGAAGAGATGTATGGAGAGCTTGCGAAAGATCGCTCGTTTGCCGGGGCGAATTGTGGCTTTCGCGGTTTTCACGTGATAGTGCGGGACTTCACGATCGCAGGAGGTGACAGTGCAGTTCTCTCCGAAGATCTCTCGCTCGCTACCATAAGTTGTGCCGCCTTTGATGTACAAATTCCGCTGAATCTGCCCACCAAGTAGGGAAGGCCGGGCGTCCACAAAAGCATCGCGAGCAAGGAACGTTTCGTTCCGCATATTCACCGTTACCTCGTCGCCCCGAACGAAGGCTTTTTCTCCAAAGACCCGGACATTGCCGGTCGCCTTGAAGACATTGGTATCGAGGTTGCCGTCAATCTCGTCGGCAAAGATTTCGTAGCCCCGATAAATGAGTTGCGCCCCCTCGGTGAGCTTGATATTTGGCCCTGAGCGGACGGTCTTGCCAGAGCGCACGATTTGAAGTTCTTGGCGATTCGGGTCGACGCTCGGCGGAATTTGTCCTGACCTCACTCGTGGGTCGTTGACCTGAGGCTGGGTCGGAGGGATCTGCTGCGGGCGAGGCAACAGTTCCTTGTCTTTAAGGGTTTGAACAGCACCCCGAATTGCCCCACCGATATCTTGAGCTGCTCCGATTGCGCTGATGAGGCATAGGCACGATACTGCCTGGACCTTCACTCCAGCCTCCGAATTGCGAAGAGACCGAGAATGATGAACAGAATGTTTGGCAGCCAAGCCGCAAGCCAGGGAGCTGTCCAACCGTTCTTGCCCAAGATTTCCGTGCTGATTACCCAGGCGTTATAGTAAACGATTACGAGTACAAAGCTTAACAAAACGCCAAGGAAAGCGCCGCTGCGCGCGAACATAACGGCAAACACGGGTCCGACGATGGCAAAGACGAGGCAGGCGGCAGGCACGGCAAATCGGTTGTGGTACTGAACTTCCTCGGTTCGGGTGCTTCGACCCGAGCGGCGGTTCCGCTCAATCGATTGGCGCAATTCGTCGAGCGTCTTTTCCTCTACCACGGGACTGCTGAAAATAGAATCGATCTCGACCGGCTCCGTGATTAATAGCGGCTCCTCCGCCTTGGCACTCAGAAGTTCCTGACCTTGGAACACCCACCCGAAGACGTTCTCCATGGACCAGTTTCCAGCCGTATACCGTCCGGTTTTCGCAGTGAGAATCACGGTTTGGTTCGGCTGTGGACGGTCGAAAAGGACGACGTCGCTCAGTAAAAGATTGCCGGCGTCGTCCCTCCTTACAGAGCCGAAATTGACATACCAGTTCTTAAGCTTGATGCCGACGTTCTGGTTGAAAGTAGGGATTCCACCCGCGACGCCCACCTCGTTGGAGAGCTTGTTGAAACGTTTCTCGGCAGGGGGCATCACCCTTTCGACGATATAAAAGTTTCCGATCGCCACCAGCAGTCCGAAAAAGGCAACCGGCATGATCACTCGTAGGATTCGCACTCCTACGGCCCGGATCGCGGTGAGCTCGCTCTCTCTTGTGATTCTGGACATTGCCAGCGATGCCGCCAATGACATTCCGACAGGAAGCGTCATATTTGCCCAGTAGGGAGTCTTGTACAGAACGAGCTGGGCGAATGCGGAAAATGGAACGTTCTGGAGCGAAACACTTTTGAAGAGGTAGATGAACTGGTTCGCCTGAAACATCAAGAGAACGGCCACCGTCCCGATGAGGAACGGAACCGTAAGCTCCTTCAGCATGTACCAGTCCAGCTTCTTCATCAAGAAGCACTACCCCCAGATCGGAAGGCAGCAAAAACTACGCCCCCTGCGGCGAGCATCAAAGCCACGATCACGAAAATAGCCAAAGACGGGTTTAGCGAAGTGCTAGCCAGCGGTATTCCAATCAGCGCAACCATGATTCCGATCCAAGCAGCGACAAACTTCTTCGCTAACGTCGTACCTATCCATGATCCGCGAGCGTGATCCAGCAGGAAGGGTGCCCCGCACCTTTGACAATGAGTAAAGCCTGGTTGGTTCGGTTTGCCACACTTGAGGCAGTCGAGTACGGTGCGCTGCCCTGCGGGAATTCGGTAATTCCGCCACGAGTTCAGAATCCGATGTTCTTCGAAGAAGACGGATTCAGGCATCGATTGGATAGCGTCCTCGGCAAGTGTCAGGGCATAAGCCACCATCCCTTTGTTGTAAACGGTTTTCGCCAGTTTGAACTTCGCCGCCGCGTTTCCTGGTTGTCGATCTAATAGCTCGTACGCGCGTTCGATGGCTTCGATATCGATTTTGTCCAGCTGCCGACGTTGAAAAGCGCCGCGCGCGATGGGGAAAGCAATGAGGGTTCCCACCATGCCGAAGAAGGTTGCCGGGGCGATGATCGGGTTGCGGGAGATCATGCCCGTCATTCCAAGTCCTGCCGCCACCAATATGCCAGTAAAGCCGGTGAGCGCGTCCACGTCGGCTTGAACCATCCAGTGGATGAGGGAGACGATCCAAATTCCAACCGGAATCCAAATCGCACACCCCGCCACAAATGACCAAGGGTTAGCGAAGAGGTGGTCACGCAGCACCTTCGTCTTCCTCGGGCGATTGTTTGGGCGGGGGTTCCGGCTTCGAACCAAATTTGGACTCCGTCCCCTGCATCAACCGCTTAATGTTTGCCCGATGACGATAGATCACAAATGCGGTCAGCAAGGCGAAGCCTCCTACGACCCATTTGGAATCTCCGAAGGTTAGGCACAGGGGAATCGTCGCCGCGCAGCCGATGAGGCTCGCCAAGCTCACGTACTTGGTCGCCAACAGTATCACCACGAAAACTACAAAGGCGATCAGTGCGACGATCGGCGACGTGCCAAGCGCCATTCCGAGAGCGGTTGAGATGCCTTTGCCACCCTTGAATTTGAGAAAAGGGGAAAAGCTGTGGCCGATGATTGCGGCGGCCCCGGCCAGCATCCAAAATTCTTGCCGGTCAGGGAACAGCCATCGCGCTACCAACGCCGGGATAAGTCCTTTGAGGAGATCCAGCGCGAACACTGTGTACCCGGGTCCCTTCCCGAGGGCTCGCATCACGTTCGTGGCGCCGGTGTTTCCGCTGCCCACAGACATGATGTCGACGCCGCGACTCTTGGCCACCAAAACCCCGAATGGGATCGCGCCCATCAAGTAGGAACCAACCAACAATAGAATCAGATTCACCGTCATGCGTTGAGACGTTCCACAGTATGAAGGTAGATCGCCCTCACTGCCCGGATATGGCCGTGATGAACTTCCAAAAATGCGTCTCGATTGTCGTAGCCGGCAGCTGTCGCCAGGCGGCTAAGTTTCTCCTCCTCCACAGGAATCAGGTCTTTTTCAAAACACAGCAGGAAGAGGCGAACTCTCTGCTCGGTCAGGTGTCGAAGAGCAGCGCTAAGAATTTGGGCGTCAACATCTGTAAGGTGACCGCGACTCATTAGCTCAAGGATTCTTGTGTCAAATGCGGGGTCGGATGGGGTGACATCGTGCTGCATTTCCAGGAGCCGGACGGTCCATTCCAAATCGGAGAGGCTGCCATGACCCAGCTTAATCTGGCGATCGCCTTGACCCGGCGGTACCC
>JAFAFM010000181.1 GCA_023423495.1 Armatimonadota bacterium | reverse complement strand
CTTTTCATACTTTCGGGGTAGTCGTTGTTTGCCATTTTCTCACCTACTATTTCGACCGCCGCCGCCCGTTTAGCGTCGTAAGAAAGGACTAAGAGTTTATGCGGAAGGAGTGAGATTGGAACGACGCCAAGACTGAAGGCAACGATTACAGCGACCGGCTGGTCCCGAATATTCGGGACTATAGGGAACCCCCGTGATAAATAGTGAAGTCACAGCATACGGTCTCTGGAAAGAAGGAGTTATGCATATGTTTAAACAAGGATTGATTCTTTGTGGTATAGCCGCAAGTTGTTTATCGGTTAGCCAAGGAATCTCCGTTTATGTGAACGGAGAGCCGGTGATGTTTTCCGGCGCGGGCCCTCAAAGAGTGAGTGGTCGTGTGCTCGTACCGCTTCGCGGAGTGATGGAAAAGATGGGAGCCTACGTCAGCTACCAGGCGGCTACCAAAACTGTTACTGCTAATCGCGGAGACGTGGACCTGCAGTTGACTCTCGGGCAACGGATTGCAACCCTCAACGGTCGCCAAGTTATGCTCGATGTTCCTGCGATGGAGTATCGCGGCAGCACGCTTGTGCCGTTGCGGTTCATGGGAGAAGCGCTTGGTGCCCAAGTGCTGTGGGATGCCACCGCTAACGCAGTTCGCATTTCTACGGAAGGTGGGGTCCAACCAGACCCAACCGACCCACCGGTCACCGGCGGCTCGGTTGAGATCGAGCGGTTTGACGTAACAGGCAGCGACACTCTTCGTGGTGGCGCGATCTTGGAGTTCACGCTTCGGGGCACCCCCGGTGGGACGGCCAGTGTTCAAATACCGGGCGTCGTGCGGGATATCGCCCTGCGCGAGACGACCCGTGGCGTCTACACCGGCAGCTATACGGTTCCAGCGACCAACCGTTCGGAAGTGACGGTCAGCAAAGCGACAGTAATCGCAAGGCTTAGAGTAGGCCAGAGTGAGCGGCTAATTCAGGCTTCCGAAACCTTCCAGATCGACAACTTGCCTCCAACTATTTCTAGCACCACACCGGCCGACAACGGCCGCGTCAACGCGCTCCGTCCGAGCATTACCGCCGTCTTTTCGGACCAGAGCGGATCAGGCGTAGATGCTTCACGTGTTAGGCTCCTGATCGATGCCAAGGATGTCACGCGTGATGCAACGATCACGTCTAGCTTGTTGGCATACCGGCCGACGTACGCCTTGACCGCCGGGAGGCACGAGGTCGCGATCGAGGTTTATGACCAAGCGGGTAACCGGGCGACCAAAACCTGGGAGTTCACCATCGTCGACAAGGCCAATGTTATTACGTCATTTACTCACAATGCCGCGCGCGTTATCCAGCCGGGAGACGAGATTACATTCACGCTGACCGGCGAACCCGGTGCTACAGTCTCGTTACAACTCGGAGATTTGCGCACGCTCACCATGGAAGAAACTACGGCAGGAAAGTACACTGCGTCCTACGTTGTGCGACGCACCGATCGCTTGGACGGAATGGTCGCGACAGCAAGGATGAAGACGCGATCGGGCGAGACTTTCACCACCGACGTTTCGCTGGGCACCAAGGTTGCCGGGAACGACCGGTTAACGCCGCCCACGATCTCTTCCCACACGAACGGCGGCAATGTAGGTAGGACTGCAACCTTCCGCGGTAAAGCTGATCCCAACGCTCGAGTGTTGCTTCGAATCGAGTTCAGCCAGAGAGTGTTGGGGGCGATTCCCATGCGCGGCGTCATCGGAGAAGTCGAAGTTGAAGCGGACGCCCGTGGAAACTGGGAAACCAAGGAAATCGACCTCGATACAGGACTCGGTCGGAGCGACATAACTTACACTCTCACGCTTGTAACCTTAGGTGAGGATGATGCCCGTTCTGAGCCGACTACCATCACCTTGAAGAGATAAGGATGACCATGAAACGATTATTGTTTGGATTGATTTGCGTTAGCGCCTCGGCCCTTGCCTTGGGGCCGACGGCGGTGGTTAAGGTGAATGGAAAAGCGGTGGACTTCAAGGGAACGAAGCCGCAAACCGTTACCGGGCGAATGATGGTGCCGGTTCGTGGCGTTTTTGAAGCGATCGGCGCGTACGTTGAGTACAACCCGGTACATCATCGGGTTGCCGCCAAACGGGCAAACGAAAGTATCGAGCTTCGTGCTGGCGACAACATCGCGAAGCGGAACGGGGCGGAAATCGAATTGGATGTCCCGCCCATGACGATCAACGGTCGAATGATGGTTCCGCTGAGGTTCATTGCCGAATCGTTGGGTGCCGACGTGAATTTCACGAAATCGACCAACACTGTGGACATCTTTACGAATTCCGATATTCCGGGAGTGAAGCCACCGCCACCGCTGCGATAAGCCATCCTGTAAGGAAGCAAACTCCGCCGATCGGGGTAATGGCGCCTAGCCATCGAACTCCCGAAAGCGCGAGTGCATAGAGGCTTCCTGAAAAGATCAGAATGCCCAAGCTGAAGAGGATGCAAGTCCACTTCAGCTTGGTTGCTTCTGGGTTCGCCCGCCAGAGCATCGCGACGAAGAGAAGCGCGATGGCATGGAGAGCATGATAATCGACTCCCGTTCGGAATGTTTCCAACATGGACTCTGAGAGCCTATCCCGGAGGATGTGAGCCCCAAAAGCTCCCAAGCCGACGGCAAAAAAGGCAAGCAGGCAAGCCAGCGCCATGAAGCTAGTTGGTTTCATCGAGTTTTTCGGTTCCGTCGAGTGGCAGTCTTACCTCGAAGGTGGATCCCACGTTCAGAGCCGACTCGACCTGCACACTTCCGCCATGGGCTTCAACGATGTGTCGCACGATACTTAGCCCCAACCCTGTGCCCCCGGAATCACGGGAGCGGCTGCGGTCGACTCGGTAAAAGCGCTCAAAAATTCGAGAGTGGTGCTCACTTGGAATCCCCAATCCCGAGTCTGACACCTTCAATGTCGCCCACTGGTCGTCACTGTGGATCTCGACCACGATCTCCCCGTCCTTGCTGTATTGGATGGCGTTTTCGAGCAAGTTGAGGATTACCTGCCTCATCTGGCCCACATTTGCCGGGACGATCAGGGAATCGCTACCTACGAATCGCACCTCAATACCTTTGTCCCCGGCACGGCGTGCTAGCTGATCGATTGCTTGCTGGCAGAGTGCGGCAAGGTCGCATCTTTCCTTGACCACTGCATTGGTCTCGGCCGAACTCAGGATGAGGAGGTCGCTGGAGATTGCAGCCAAGCGATCGACCTCATCAATGATCTTAGGCAAGTACCGATCCAGCATTTCCGTGGAAGGCGGTTTCTCGTCATGCAAGGTTTCCGCCATCGACCGAATAATGGTTAGGGGCGTTCGAAACTCGTGTGACACGTTGCTTACAAAATCCTTCCGGACGCGTTCGAGTCGCCGCAGCTCGGTGATCTCGTAGATGCTTAGGAAGACGGCTTGTTCCACCCCGGGCCAGGCTTTGGCGAGGCCGATTCTCTCCACCGGATGAGAGAACGTGAGCTCCCCTACCTGGGCCGAATTCTCCTGCACGGCGCTTTGCACAAGTTGTTCGAGTTCGTGGCTCAGCGTCACCGCGATCAAAGGCTGGCCGACTGGTTCATCCGTGCGAAAAAGCTCCTTTGCCCGGCGATTTGCGTAGCGCACTTCAGCTTGTCCATTACAGATAAAAATGGCGGTTTCCAGGCCGTCGGCGAGGGCTTCAACGGTTCTGCGCTGGCGATTGAGCTGGTCAGAGGTTCGATCGCTTTTCTTGGTCAAGTGGATGATCCGCTCATTCGCCGCCGCCATTTGGACTCCAAAAGAACGCATGGCGGCATAACCTGTCAGCGCCACAACGACCGAAAGCAAAGCGATCGGCACGTTGTTCTGGACCAAATTCACGACCGCGGCGATAGTCGCCAAAAGCGCCGTAAGGCCGCCCAATATTGTGCCCTTCAGAGAATTCGCCGTGCCCACCTGAGTAAAGACGTTGCCGAACCGAGATTCGGAGGTAGGGTGATCTTGATGATTCGTTCCACAACCGTGATTGGAGTCACGAGAAACGGCCAGACGGCCATTGCCGCGGATGGGCAGGTGACGATGGGTGAGGCAACCGTGCTGAAACACCACGCCAAAAAGGTCCGAAGGTTGGCGGGAGGGAAAGTGGTCTGCGGGTTTGCCGGATCAGTTGCCGACGCTCAGGCGCTACAGGACAAGTTCGAATCCAAGCTTGAAGCCTTTGCCGGAAACCTGAAGCGGGCCGCGATCGAATTTGCCAAGGAATGGCGGACCGACAAGATTCTCCGCCAACTGGACGCGCTGATGCTCGTTGCAGACAAGGAATCGCTGCTTCTGGTCGCGGGCAATGGCAACGTCATCGAGCCGGATGATGGCGTTGCGGGCATTGGATCTGGGGGATCATTCGCCCTCGCCGCGGCCAGGGCGCTGGTGGAGAATACCGAGCTGGATGCGAAGACCATTGCCGAGCGGGCAATCGGAATTGCGGCCGACATTTGCGTCTATACAAATCACGAGATCACACTGGAGGTAGTTTAGGGTTTGCAGCTTCCCGGAAATCTGAACGGTCACGCCGCCGGCATTATCATGAAGGAGGCCGTTCGTCGCGCAATTTTTGCTATTCGACGCCATTTTAACGACTTCGAGGTCATCGAGAAGGTTGGCCTCAATAACCGTCAGGACTTCCTGACTTCCGCCGACCGGGCTGCCCAGACCATCTATGAGCGGGCTCTCAAGGAGTGCTTTCCCGGATACGGAATTATTGCGGAAGAAGACAAGCTCAGCCTCCCGTGCGAGATCCCTGGCGAAGATCTCTTCTTTACCGTCGACCCCCTGGATGGCACAAAGGCATTTATTCGCCGGCAATCCCATGCCATTGGCACCATGATCTCGTTAGTAAGCAAGGGTGAAGTCATTGGGGCATACATCGGCGACGTGATGACGCACGAGATTTATGGATTTCGGCCCGGTTCCCCGAACGTGCACCGGATCACCGATTACAATGCCACGGTCAAGTTAACTCAGCCGACGTTCCCGTTGCGGGATTCCTATGTGAGCCTACGATCCGAACCCGACTACTTCTCAAAGAAGGTCCAATGCGTGGCCCGTGGTACTAAGTTCGGAGGGGCGTTTCGGAGCATGGAAGTTTCGGGTGGCAGCATCGGAGTGGACGTGGCCCGGCTCTGGAAGGGCGAAATCGGGGCGATCGTGCTGGAGCCGTTCCTAAACACCCCTTGGGATTACTGCCCGGTGATGGGGATTAGCCGTCGACTCGGATTTGTAGAGATGGCCGTTCAGGGCGAGAAACTTGTTGAGATCGCGCCTCAATTTTTGTCGGAGGGCACCATGCGGGAGCATGAGGTGTTCTTGGTCCACCGAACCCGGGTGGAAGAGCTGTTTGCGGCCTTCTCGCGCTAAACACGTAAAATTCGCCCGGTGAAGCTCTTCTATCGCCTGTTGGCAAACAGCGTGGCAGCCATGACGGCCACCAGCTTCGTGTGGTTCGCTGTGACCTTCTGGGTGTACCTTGAGACTCGCTCGGTGATGGCCACATCGATCATTGGCGGCTCCTACATGCTTCTGGTGTCCGCTTGCGGAGTCTTTTTCGGGTCAATTGTGGACCAAACAAAAAGCGAACGGCGATGATCGTTTCAAATGTCGGCACATTGGTAGCGTTCCTCGCCGCTAATCTTGTCTACTTCAACTCCAGCAAAGCGGAACTCTTGAGACTTTCAAGCCCGACCTTTTGGGCTTTCATCCTCCTGGTTCTGTCCGGCTGTATCATCGGAAACATTCGGCAGATCGCTCTTGCGACGACAGTCACCATCCTTGTCGAGGATGAGAATCGGGACAAAGCCAACGGATTGGTCGGATCGGCTGCTGGACTGGGTTTCGCCATCACATCAGTATTCAGCGGTCTGGCGATCGGGCAGCTGGGGATGGGCTGGGCGTTGGTATTGGCAACCGGGCTCATCGTTCTCACCCTGCTACACCTCCTCACGATCCAATTCGACGAAACGCTCGCCGCCCAGGAGGAAGGTCAACCCAAGAA
>JAFAFM010000120.1 GCA_023423495.1 Armatimonadota bacterium | reverse complement strand
AGTGAAGACCAAGCCCACCCAGCACTCGGTTTACAAGTTGCGCGAAATCGGCATCTCGCCAGACGTATTGGTATGCCGAACGGAAGTTCCGCTGCCACAAGACGTCAAGGAGAAAATTTCGCTGTTCTGCGGCGTTCCTCCACAAGCCGTTATCGAGTCGATGAATGTCGAAACCATCTACGAGGTACCGCTTGTTTACGAAGAAGCGTCGCTTGGAGACTTTGTGTGTCAGCGTTTGGGTCTGGAGGAGCGGACGCCTAATTTGAGCGAGTGGAACAGCTTGGTGGAAACACTCAAGAATCCGTCCAACACGTGTAAGGTTGCCGTGGTTGGTAAGTACACCAGCAACGGAGACGCATACAAATCCATCGCGGAAGCTTTAATCCATGCCGGTATTCCAAATGATTCGGAAGTCAAGATCAAGTGGATTGAGAGTGATGCGCTCGAGCAAGGCGCACCCCCACAGGACGTCCTCGGCGACATCGATGCGCTCGTAGTTGCCCCGGGATTCGGCGGCCGAGGGATCGAAGGCAAGATCGAGGCGATCCAATATGCCAGGGAAACCGGAATTCCGTTCTTTGGGATTTGCCTCGGACTCCAAATGGCCGTTATCGAGTTCGCCCGAAATGAATGTGGCTTGGCGGGTGCTAACTCCGAAGAAATGGTGGACAACCCTCCGTACCCGGTTATTCACTTACTCCCAGAACAAAAGGGCGTGACCGACAAGGGAGCGACCATGCGGCTTGGTACTTGGCCGTGCAACGTCGTGAATGGAACACTCGCCCACAAGCTATACGGATCCAACAGAATCGATGAGCGGCATCGGCACCGATACGAAGTCAATAACGATTTTCGAGAGAAGCTTCAGGAGCATGGGATGGTAATTTCGGGAGTATCTCCGGACTACCGGCTGGTGGAGATGATCGAGATCCCGAATCATCCGTTCTTTATCGCAACCCAAGCGCACCCTGAATTCAAATCCAGGCCGAACCGCCCTCACCCGCTCTTCCAAGGGCTGGTGAAGGCCGCGGTGGCAAAGAACAAGGCTCGGTCTGAAGTCTCCGTCTAATTTTCGCCGACCTTCTTCCTCTGCCATGAAATCCGATCGTAGCCTCCAGTGGTCGGGAAGAATGGCGGCGGATTGTCGGCCATCCGGGCATCGTAATAGTAGTCCTTTGAGTAGCCGGTCGCCAGATTTCCGCCAGAAAGGGTTCCGACTGCCCCACGCGCCTTCTGGATGATTCCGCCAAGCACTTTCATGGTGCCCGTGGGTTTCTTCGTGTTGTAATCCTCCACTGAGAAGCTACCGTCGGTGGTGGTCGAACTGCCCGCCAATATCACCGCATCGATCTCCATGTTTGTTGGCGCGCCGGTCGCCACGGTCACATTCCTGCCGATCAGGCCAACTGTGCCGGAATACTGGTTGCTTTCCGCATTTGGGCCAGCCTCAGGATCGTAGCGCGTCTTGTGCTTCAGTGAATTTGTTAGGGTGATCGTCCGCCCGGCATTGACGTCCGTTGCGATGGTATATGCCGACCGCTTATCAACTTCACCCGTAACCGGATTCACCACGTTGTTTGCAATGGTTCCAGAGAGCCCGCTGATGTTGCCTGTGCAGTAAACAACTCCGTTCCCCACGTGGGGCACCGATGTAGCGGGATTGGTACCAACCTGGCGATAGGTGATGTTATTGACCAAGTCCACAGTTACCGTCGTCACGGTGGTTCCTTGCGTTATCCGGAACTGCTGCCGTCCAGCGCCATCTACGTGCATGGTCATCGTCGCGCTGCCGCGGATGTAGAGTCCGCCGTTAGGGGGTAGATAGACACCATTGGTGCCTGGAAAAGCGCCGTTCGGCCCCCATGCAGCATCCTTTTGCTGGTCCGAGGAAGGCGGGAGAGGAATCTCGTCGACACCCAGCTCGTAGCCTCGGCTGCCCGCTCGGTAGATCTGCGAGAACTGCGACTCGGTTTTTGGGTTGCTGGGCGCATAGCTCATGAAATCCCCTACCGAAGTAACCGCATCTTCAAAAATGGGATCGGTGCCGCCCCAGTTAATCTGGAATTCGCTGCCATCTTTGTTGTTGCTGTGGGCAGGTCCGCGTATTCGGTCACCGCTGTAGAACCAGATGCGACCTCCGGAAACGGCCGACGTTTCCTTGTCCGTGAAATAGGCGTACTTGCCGAATGAGGATTGGCGGATAACCAACTCGAGCCGCTCCGTGATTCCGTCCGATTTTCGAAATCCTTTAATCGTGTACTTTTTGAGGACTGCACCAGGATTCTCAGAATCTGGAACCGCCACCACCCAGTAACTTCCTTCCGACGTGGTCTGCACGCTGCCAAGTGGATTGAATGGCGACATTTGAGATGGAGGCGATCCTTGGTCACGGAACCAACGAAGCGTATGATCGATGCCGGACTCAGCAAGGTTGAATGCCGTCGTGGACGCCTTGATCCTCCGGGTGGAACTGAGCCCATGCACGGTGAGGCTCAGGATGGTGAGACCTAGCGTCATCACGAACATCATGGAGACCAAGGTTGTCAGGAGGACCGTTCCTCGTTTAGTTCTATGAGTAGTCCTTACCATTTATAATTCCTTAGAAAGATGGCGCGGTGGATCATTTCGCAGAACCGCCTGTTATTGCTCGTCCCATATTCCGTCCGAAGAGTCACGTCCACACTGCTTGGAGTGAAGCTGTGAAACTGCAGGAGACCGACGTTCTTGCAGATCGTGCGAGGCGTTCCAAGTTTGGGAGACTTGATCAAAAAGCTGCCCGTCGAGCTTGCGCTGAAATTTGCATTGCCACGGTAGAAGTCGATCGTGGTGTTCTCATCCATCGCGTTCCGAATATAAGTTCCGTTCGCATCGCGCTGAAGGTAATGCACTCGAATCCGAGTCGGAGAGATAATGGTCACCCTCTTTGCTTCCTGCAAATCCCGATTCAGGTGCTGCAGCGCTAAGCTTGCGGTGACATCGGCATCGTATTGATTCGAGGTGAAGCCAAAGCTTTTTATGGTCGATGACAGGAGACCGAGACATCCTGCGAAAACCATTCCTATGAGCGAGGAGGCAATCGTAACCTCCGTTAGCGCAAATCCTTTTTGCTTCATGTTAACTATCCCTTTCCGATGATTGCGGAAACTGAAACCGAACCCTGCCCTTGCTTGATTGGAGTGCCTGTCCAAGCCAAATCCACACGAACCTTCTTGAGGCTGGCGCTGAGATTTTGGATGGTAATCGTGCCGGTCGGCTTGGCGTAGATCGAGCCAAGCCCATCAACGTCTCGGAACGAGAAGGGCGAGCTCGCCGGCGTGGGGTCGATGACGCCGGCATCGACTAACTCCGAGTAGTTCAGCCGTCCAAATCCGACTCCTCGCATCTGGTCGATCTTGTGCTGAACAAGGCTGGCTGCCTGCTGATGGCTTCCCACCATTTTCCCAGTTTTAAAGGCCATCGGGATGAGGGAGAAAAAGATGCCGGCGGTCAGCGAAATGACGAAGATCGCCACCAGCGCCTCAATCAGGGTAAAGCCGGATTTTCGACCAGACTTAATGTGTCTCACACCGTGCGAACTTCCAGCCCGACCGGCGGGCGGAAGCCCGCACATCTACCTGGATAGCTTGAACCCGGCAATTATGCTAATAGAGTATTTATAAATCGTCGAATGTTATCCCGGTTAAGTGAAAAACGCTTATTCGGGACTCAGGCGACGATTTCCATGCCGTTCCGTCGTGCGATGATCGCCATCTCTGACACGTTTTCTGGCTTTACTTCGTGGACTTGTCGGGCGAAAGCCTCGTAGCCGGATTTTGCGGTGATCATCAGAAGTTTTCCGGGGGACCTGGAGTAGTTCTTTAATCTGCGCTCAGAGCCAGCCGGAACGAACGCGAAGGTGCCGGCGACCGCGCGATTGACTTGCTCGTCGACCTCAACTTCGAACGCTCCCTCAAGAACATAGAAAGCCTGCGAATCTGTATGGTGAATCATGGAGTCTGATGAAGCTCCGGGTGCAACTTCGATTTCGAAAATCGATATCAAATTCTGGGTGTCCCCACCGTCGAGCTTGACCGTTACCGCTGTCTCGCCAAGGTCAAGTCGCTCTCCTTCCCCACTGCTCACGTGCTTGGGAGCCGCATGGATCTCAGGCTTTGGCCAAGCGTTGACCGATGTTCCGGGTGCAAGGAAGGTAATTCCAAATTGCTGTCCCATCCGGAGCATTTCCGCATGGTCGAATCGTGGAGCATCCATCGGCAATGGATTACCTGGATACCGGGCCGGGCTCGAGAAGTATCGGAAGAAGCCCATGAAGTCGCCGGGCGTGACCAAAACCAGAGCTTCGAATTCGTTGGTCGCCAAAATCTGGTGCGCCAAGCCACGCGGTAGATAGGCGATATCTCCCTGAGTGATTTCGAATTCTTGATCGGAAACCTTGACCTTTGCTTGACCGCGAAGGATATAAATGATCTCGTCCTCGCGGTCGTGGATGTGAGCAGGAGTTAGCCCGCCGGCCGCCACTCGGGCATGCGCCAGTCCGTAGTCGTTGCCAGTGTCTTCGGGTCGAGCCAGATAGGCGAACCGGTTGATGCCATACCAATATCCCTGGTCGTAGGCAACGTTCCGGACAAAGGGGCGATCGATAACCGCTATTCTCGAGCTCATAGTCAGAGTTCGAGTTCAGATTCTTCTAGGATTTCCTCCATTCCAAAACTAGGTACGACGGCACCCTAGATTCGATCAAAGGTCCTGGATCAGGGGTAGATATTCTTGATTACCGAGAACCATCGACGGCGGAGTGAACCATAGCCAATCCGTTTTGCATGTCCATCCACCCAAAATGTGTTTGTGCCGCTAGTGTGCAAGAGGTTGAAATGGTCCTTTAAGCTTTGGGAGGCGGGTGGACCGTTCACCCAGTCGTGGGG
>JAFAFM010000074.1 GCA_023423495.1 Armatimonadota bacterium | reverse complement strand
TCCTGATTGCGTGGAATGCCACGTCGTCGGCTTGGCCAGCATCTATGGATTCAAGTCCCGCAAGGAAACACCGGATCTAGCGCACGTCGGATGTGAGAATTGCCACGGGCCGGGGGAGGCTCATTCGCTCCATCCGAAGGAAGTGAAGATGGGGCCGGCGGGGGAGCGATCGTGCTTACCGTGCCATACCGTCGATAATAGTCCGAAGTTCGATTTTGCTACTTATTGGGCAAAAGTTAAACACGAATAGGTGGATAACTTGTGGATTAGTTTTTTCTTGAGAAACCGCTTAAGAAGTTAAAAACAGAAGCATTCTTAACATTTTCGGAATCTCGTAGGCTGAGAATGCTCTCTAAATGCCCATAATTCAGGTTGACGCCCGATCAACATATAGAGAGAATGAAACCAGGAATTCGCCCGGGGACCCTTTACGAAGGGGGGCGGAAAGGCTATGACCTCTCCTTTGTTTTATCAGGATGTATCACGTGTCGTTATCACTAGAACGCCCAGAGTGTTCTCAAACCAGATGGGCAGGAATTTCGACACCATCGCAACCCTTCCATCCAATGTCGAAGCGGTTGAGGCAGCTTTGCAGTTTGCGGTCGGCGCAAATCCATTCATGGTGCTCGTCGGTCCAAGCGGCTGGGGGAAAACGCACTTACTCGAGTGCGTTGCCACCCGGCTAAGGCAGGAAAGCAAGCGCAGTCAGAGGATTACAAGAGCTTCTGACTGGATCAGCGGCCGTGAAGTGCTGGATCGCGAGGCACCGCTAGTCATGGATGACGTGCAGGATGCAACTATCCAGCCAGGCTCTCGGATTCGGTTGAAGCTGGCTTTGGAGCGACGTGTGCGCACATGTAGACCAACCATCTTAGCCATAACGGGTGACCGGCTGACTCGGCGGGAGTTAGCCTTCCTGCCAAACCTGCGCGAGTGGTCGGTCCACGAAGTCACCCAGCCATCCTGCAGCGACCGGCTGAAGATCGTCGAGCGGATGGCGATGGAGAACCGAATGGTGGTCTCCTCTACCCTGCTCAACCTCATCGCCTTTCGCATGAAAGGGAACGGCAACACCTTCTTGGGTGCTATCAATCGGCTGAAGCTGGAAGGAAGCCTATGGACGAGCGCTCGAGAAATCCTGCAGGCATGCGGCATTCTCGATCCGTTTTTCGCCGACAACTCCGCGTGGGACCTGAAAGAGAAAGTATCAATTGCTGCCGATTGCGTCGCTACGCGCCACCGCACTGTCGATGCTCGTGCCCTTTCTTGCTATGCCCTCATCGAGGTCGCAGGACTTTCAGAGTTGGACGTTGCGAGGTTTTGTGAAGTACCTCCGGCCAAGGCTAACTCCCTCGCCATGGGCTTCAAACGCAAGCTTTGGACTCAGGAAGAGCTTGCCGTTGCCTTTGATCAGTTCTTGGAAGCGACGGTCGGCAGCCTCCTTGAACCTTAAACTCGTATTATTAGCGGTATCCATTGGCACAAACATTGATTAGTTTCGAAAGGAGTACCCGTACTGGCGGGCCGTGTCGTGGAATTATGTTGTCTTTGCGAGCACTAAAGCTCCTTCCTGTTTGGGTGGCTCCCCAACACCTTGTGTCGTCGGCAAGGATCCTCATGGAGGGTCATAGCTTGAGGGCACTAGCCGTGCTCGATAATGGCGAACTTGTCGGCACCGTTACGCTGGAGACTTTGGCTGGACAACCCGACTTTTCGGCTGTCGGCGCCGCCGCCATCCATGCCGACCTTGTGCTTGAGGGCGACATGACCGTACGAGAAGCCTCTGAGGAATTCGTCAAGCGGGATGTGGAGTTTGCTCCGGTGATGCTCGATGGTTCCTACCTCGGGATCGTGACCTCAAATATGCTGCTCCAAGAGCTGGGTCGATCTTGGGATCCACTTACCGGCCTGTCATGGAGCGACCAGCTACGCGAGTGGGGCATTGAGAACCTCCGCCGGGGCAACGAAATCACGATCCTCTTTATCGATTTGGATGACTTCGGTCAGTACAACAAACGTTTTGGCCACATTGTGGGCGACCACGTTCTGCAGCGAGTCGCAGGAATGCTATCTGAATCCATCAACCCGGAGACCGATATCCTTGTCCGTTACGGCGGTGACGAATTCGCCATCGGTACGGTGCGCGAACGTTCAGATGCCGACGAACTCGCGGCGATCCTGAAGCGCAAAGCGGGCGAAGTCTTTATTGGAGAGGCCGAGGACACGGTGGACTTCACGATCGGAATCCAAGGTGGAAAGCGCAGCAAGGAGCGCGACAGCATCCACTACGCCGCTACCCTCGACAACCTTATCAACTTAGCCAGCAAAGACTGCATTGCGCAAAAGAGCGCCCGGCAGTCCATTGCGGAACGCGAGATGCCGCCGGTAGCTGCCGTGGAATTACCCATTCCACAGGAGCCGCCAACTTCTTTGCGAGTGGTCAGCGTTTTCGCCGACGATCACACTTCGAACTCCCTGACTCAGGTCATTATCAGCGTCGGCGATGCCGTCGTCTCGGGGGTAAGTTCCCGAATGGGCAAGTCGGTTATCGAGTCCATCGCTCAGGCAACGGCAAAAGGGTTGGAACGGAAGTTTCCGGATCGAGTGATGACGGTCAACGATATCCATCTAACCCAGAGCGGTGACGGCCAGCGCTTGGTGACAGTTTCGGCCCAGGTGGCTACTGGAGATCAAAGCATCGCGGTTGGCGGTGTGAAAATGGTGGAACAAGATCTCTACACGGACGTAGCCGTGGCCACCCTTCAAGCCTTCCAGCAGGCAAAGATTCCAGAACCCGAGTCTTAATTTATCGTTGGTCCCGCTGCCAACGAAATTCAAGGCGTAATATCTGGTATGGCCTCCGAACCCTCCCGAACGCGCGAACTTCTCGACAAGATTTACGAGCAGGCGCCGAAGGATGATCCACGACTTCAGAACTACCTATCCGCGCTTGAGCGCGCTTTGGCGGCTGAGTCGAAAGAGCGTGAAGAGTCGGATCGGCTGCTGGCTGAATACGAAGAGGCTTACAATAAACTGACGGCGCCCGCAAACCGCATCGGAGTGTTCCTCAATTGGATTGAATCTGAAGACTCCAAATTTGCGATGATCGCGGTCGGTGACACCGAGTATGTGGCTCATGTCGACCCCAAGGTTGATGCGACCCAACTCGATATGGGGACGCGGGTCCGAGTCAATGATGCCTTCGCGGTGGTGGGCATTGTGGAGCCCAGCACTGTGGGTGGAATGCTGAAGGTGAGCGAAGCCTTATTAGACGGACGACTAAGAATCGGCTCGGACAGTCCAGGCTCGGACGGACGGTTTATTCTTCGAGCCGCAAATCTCAGGGACACGGAGATCCAGCAAGGCGACGAAGTTCGCCTGGATGCATCCGGTCGATTTGCGGTCGAGCACTTGCCTGGACAAGAGAAGAAGGAGTACTTCCTGGAAGAAGTGCCCGAATTGCCTTGGGAGAAAGTTGGCGGACAGGAAAAAGCGATCGAGCTCATTCGGGAAACGATTGAGCAGCCGCTGCTTCACCCGGAGATTTTTGAGCGCTTCGAAAAGAAGCCAATAAAGGGCATTCTCCTCTATGGACCGCCCGGATGCGGCAAAACGCTGATCGGAAAAGCCACCGCGTACAACCTGACCCAGGAATACTCGAAGCGGCTAGGCAAGCCAGTGAAGGAGTACTTCATGGCAATTTCCGGCCCGAAGATCCTCAATATGTGGCTTGGGGAGACTGAGCGCATGGTTCGCGAAATCTTCAAGACGGCCCGACAAAAAGCGAAGGAGGGCCGGCTGGTTTTCATCTTTATGGATGAGGCAGAGTCGGTGCTCAGAACGCGGTCCAGCGGTCGCTGGCTGAACATTTCGAATACCGTCGTGCCGCAGTTCTGCGCTGAACTGGATGGACTCCAGTCGCTGGAGAATGTCGTCCTAATGCTGACTTCTAACCGGCCAGACTACATTGACCCGGCGGTGCTGAGACCGGAGCGTATTGATCGCAAAGTCAAAGTGTCACGGCCAGACAAGTCCGCCACATCCCAGATTCTTGGTATTTACCTGCACGCCGGAATTCCATTGGATCCGGACGTCCTGAAGAAGTG
>JAFAFM010000044.1 GCA_023423495.1 Armatimonadota bacterium | reverse complement strand
ATCGTATTCGACCGGGATCCCCATGCCTTGGATTTCGGCGGCGACCATACCGGTGTCAGCTGGCGACAAACCTGCAAAGGCAATTGCCATCTTCGGCTTCGTCGAGTAAACGAAGATCGCGACGAGCAGCAGTGCGCCAAAGGCTACGCCGCCAATTGTGATGAGCCGCTGATTCTTGTCCGCGGTCTCCCACCAAGTTTTAAGTTTAAAAAGAATTCCACCCATGGATTTAGTTGCTTCCATGTCACCGGGTGGGCGTTATCTAGACTTGCATTCTGCTGATCTCTTGGTACGCTTCGAGGAGCTTATTTCTTACTTGAACCGTTAGGTTCATTGCGACACTCGCACGTTCCATAGCGATCATCAAGTCGTGATAATCGACCCCTGGTTGACCCGTCATGAAATCGTTTCCGACCTTGCGAGCGTTCTGCTGGCTGTCGTTCACTTCATTCAGGACGTCCATCAACGTTTGTGCGAAATCTTCGCCATCTCCTGCCTGACCAGCCTTATTGCCCGCCTGGTTCTGGAGTTGCTCCAGGGCGATGTTCTTGGTGCCGGTCAGGTTGGAAATGTTCATGGCGGTACTCGTTTACGGGCGGTTAGACCTTTCCGATCTCCAGGGCGCTTCGAATCATGCCCTTGGCGGAGTTGAAAGCTTCGATGTTGGCTTCGTAAGCACGGCTGGCCGACATCATGTTCACCATCTCTTGCAACGGATCCACGTTGGAGTAGAACACTTGGCCTTCTGCATCCGCGTATGGATTTTCAGGCTCGTACTTGATGATGTAATCCTCGGGATCCGAAACCACTCCAGTGACTCTCACGCCATTTGCATCCCCGGTCAGGATCACGTCACGGCGGTGCCATGCATCGGCGCCGGGCTTGCGGATCGTGTTGGCATTGGCGATGTTCGAACTGATGGTATCCATCCGGAAACGCTCCGCGGCCAAGCCGGAAGCGCTGATTCGCATTGCTGAATTAAGATTCATGGTTATCTGCCCTCCCGGATCACATTCTTGAGTCCGGAAAAGTATCGAGCGGTTAAATCGGTGAGCGCCTGATATCGAAGTTCTGTTTCGGCAATCGACATGACCTCGCGCTCAAGGTCGACATTGCTGCCATCGATGCGGATCGAAGTGCGGTCGGAAAGCATTTGCTGACGGCGTTCACGCATTTCTTGCATGCGTGCTTCTGCCTGATTGTTCTCGGCATCCAGCACGACAGAGAATTCGCAGTCTTTGCGTTTGTATCCGGGGGTGTTGGCGTTGGCCAAGTTGCCCGTGAGCAGGCCATGGCGTCGCGTTGTGCGATCCATTGCCTGGTTCAAGTTATTCAGATGTGGTGAAAATAGCTGATCTAATACACGCACGGCATTTGCTCCGCCGCGCTTCCGTTCGCTGTCCCGAGCCCGATCCTTGGACTCGCAGGCCTGATTGGGCCTATCAGTGTTATTGGCAGCGAACCCCGTAACTATAGGGGGAAATTTAGGAAATTGAAGCGTTTAACTTAGATCGTGCGCTTTCGACGCCGCAGCAAGGCGGCAAAACCGATACCGACGACTGCAATGGTCGCAGGCTCAGGAACAGCCTCAACAGCCGATGTGAATTTGAAATTCCCGGCACCGTACTGAGCGACATTCATGTCCAAAGTGGTTGGAAAGAGGCCCCAAGCTCCGTGTCGACTGGTACCCGTGAATGAAATGAGCCCGTCTCCATCATTTAGGGAGATGGCATAGCTGTCGAGTGGTCCGTAAGAATTGCCGTTCCTTTCCAGAATCCCAAAACCCTGAGCTACGATCGACCCTTTGAACCCCGCCTCCAAGAAAACAGGTGTATTCAGATCGAGAAAGTTGGTGGTGCCGTCGCCCAGCCCCATATTGGCTGGCCCGAAGAACTTCGAGGCTACGATTTGCTGGGTTTCCCGGTTGTAGATGAAGCAATCGATGTTGTTCTGGATACCGTTTTGAGCACTGTCGAAGATGCCCAGCGCCGTGATTTTGATGTCCTGGTTAACGTCGAAGTCCATCCCCAGTGCCCCACTGAAAGCTTGATTTCCAGTGAGCTGCGGATAGCGATAGGCGATAAAGTCGGCAGATGCCAACGCGGAAAGCAATCCAAATGAAGCAATGCAAAGAGTACGCATTCAGAACCTCATAGGAGGACTCAGAGAATTACGTGCCAATACGTTAAGGCTGGTGGAAACCTGGCAAGAACACCGAGATCACGGGTTTCGTATCTCTTTCAAGCGGCCTAGCTTCACTAAGTGTCCGCCTTTCCATCGAAACCATTGCTTAAACCACGTTCCGGAATATCCATTTCCTCTTTTGCCTTGGGCATCCTCAAACCAATATCCGGTGACGTGTCCCTCGGCGTGCAGTTGAGCTTTGGAAACAATTCCGAGGTCGTAAATTTTTCCTTTGGATTTGATTTGCATTCTGCTTACATGATCGTACGGCGCTTCGATGGGTGACATGTACGTACCTTCATCCTTTTGCAGGAGAACGCCACCATCATCGTCGAGCCCAGCCGCCTGCCAAGTGTCGCTCACACGGTGCAACTTGCCGCCTCTATAGAAGAAAGTAAGCAGGTTGTCTGACCAGGCTATGTCAGAGAAGCCTGTAGAAAGCGTGAAGAGCACATTGCCAACATGATTCTTAAATTGCCTTAGGATTTCAGGCTTCAATTGATTGGGGGTGAGCAAAGTAGCTCCGGTTTTCCTGCCCGAAATCAAGATTTCCCAAATCCTTTCGTCTTTCCTAGGAGCGCGCATGTCGATCGTGGAGTGGCACTTCGACACCGGTCGGAAACTGACTTGAGCCTGCGACCACGGAACGACGACACAAAAAACGATCGCAACCCAAGCAAGTCTTACGGGCATACCCAACCTACTTATCGCGTTTGTAAAATCGCTTGCTGACAATCGTCCCCGGTTCCATCTTGCCGCGGATATCCACCTCGCAGGGGGTGTTCAAGCCGATCGCGCTGTCAATAAACGCAAAGCCAATTCCGCAGTCAAGAACAACGGAAAATACGCCGCTCGTCACTTCGCCAACCTCTTTACCATCCACGAAGACCCTCATTCCGGGACTTAGCAGCCGCTTGGAATGCAGCCTCACTCCTTGGAGCTTGCGGTCGGTTCCTTCGGCCCGAGCTCTGTTGATGTGCTCAGAGCCGATGAAAGTCTTGGTTTTCCCGACCACCCAACCCAATCCTGCGGCGATGGGGCTCAGGTCGTCGGCCAATTCGTGTCCGTAAAGGGGAAGCCCGGCCTCGACACGCAATGCATCTCGCGATGCCAACCCACATGGTACGACACCGAGATCGACCAACTCTCTCCAAAGCGTCGCGGCTTCGTCCGCATGGCAGATCAGTTCATAGCCGTCTTCTCCTGTATAACCCGAACGACAGCACATACAATCAACACCCGCGATTTGAGCCTGGACAACTCCGAACGGCGGTGCATTCGTCATGTCTTCAAAAGCATCTGAGTGTTCGGCGAGCAGCGGAACGGCTCGGGGCCCTTGGACGGCAATCATTGCCGTTTCGTTGGTCTCGTCCTTGATCTCAACATCAAACTGGTTCTGCTGCAACAGCCAGGAAACGTCCTTCTGATGATTGGATGCATTGACCACCATCGCGAACTTGTTCGGTTCCAGCCGGTAGACGATGATATCGTCCACACAACCACCCTGGTTGTTGGGCAGGAGGGAATATTGGCCGGTTCCATCCTGTAGTTTGCTGATATCGTTGGAGGTGACATGCTCCAGGAACTCAGCTACTCGTTCGCCTTTCAAGACTAGTCGGGCCATGTGGCTGACGTCAAACATGCCGGCTCCTTCTCGGACCGCCTTCGCCTCTTGAATGACGCTGGCGTATTGGACTGGCATTTCCCACCCGGCAAACTCCACGAGCCGGCCCCCGGCATCAACATGGCAGTCATATAGTGGCGTTCGCATCAGGGAATCAGTCATAGCGGGATTGTACCGGCGGAACCACCGACCAGCTTATGCAGTCCGTGAGGCAGAGGTGAATTCTAGTGCCACGCGGAGACAAGAGTAAATACACAAAGAAGCAGGAACGACAGGCCGAGCATATCGAGAAAGGCTACAAGAAAGAAGGTATGTCGGAAGAGAAGGCAGAAAGCATCGCTTGGGCAACCGTCAACAAGATTCACGGCGGCGGAAAAAATCCTGGCGGATCGGGCCGTGGAAAGGATCCCGACTACTCCCGGAGAGAGAGCGAGAAAAGGAGAACGGCCGCCCTGAAAGGCTGGGAAACAAGAAGAAAGAATAAACGCTAGAATCCCTGCATGGGAAAGTCGTTTCTCGTGCCGGATAGCCTTGGGCCTTACCTTGAAGCCACTTGGCTAAGAGAACATCCAGTGCTGACCGAGCTTCGCGAAGAAACCGGGCAGATGGAACAGGCGAGCATGCAGATCGCCGCCGACCAAGGTCAATTCATGGCCTTCTTGGTAAAGGCGATCGGCGCGAAGAAATGCCTGGAGGTCGGCGTCTTTACCGGATACTCCAGCACCGCAGTCGCGCTTGCGCTTCCTGCCAACGGGCGCATCACAGCCTGCGACGTGAGTGAGGAATATACAAGCGTTGCTCGAAAGTACTGGACGAAAGCCGGGGTCGAAAGCAAAATCGACCTCATCCTTGGTCCTGCAGTAGAGACACTCGACCGTCTGATCGAGGAAGGACGCAGCGAGTCGTACGACTTTGCCTTCATCGACGCCGACAAACAGAACTACGCGGCCTATTACGAGCGCGCGCTCGCTTTGGTAAGGCGTGGCGGCATCATCGCGATCGACAACGTTTTGTGGGATGGCAAGGTTGCTGACCTGCAAGTTTTGGATGAAGACACGGCCGCGATTCGGCAGGTCAACGAGCACCTGCATCAAGATGAACGCATCGAGCTTTGCCTCGTTCCGATCGGCGATGGCCTTTCGCTAGCCTTAAAGAAATGATCGCGTTTGTGGCATTGGCAATTACCTACGGCTTCCAACTGCCGGAGCCCCCGCCCATGCCAAAGCGTCCGATCGCCAAGCAAGAAGCTCCGCTTCCCGGACGTGAGGTTGATCTGTACGGGGACGGCAAGTACATTCTTTTCATTCCTCATAGCTGGAAACCATCCTCCAAGTTAAAATTCACGATCCACTTCCACGGCGCATCGTGGTTTGCATTTCAAGAACACTTCCGCCGGGGCCTAAACGAGCCGCTGCTGGCGGTCTATGTGGGGGAGGGCTCTACAGTTTATCGCAATGCCTTTGCCAATCTCGACGCTTGGCCGCGCCTACTCTCACACGTCATGGGAGTGCTGGATTTGCCGGGTGACGCCGTCGTGGACCGGATCGACATGACGAGCTTTAGCGCGGGTTATGGTGCCGTGAGAGAGCTGTTACGCCAGTCCGAACCGCAAAAGCTGATTCGACGGATTGTGCTTGCGGACTCGATGTATGCAAGCTACACTTCACCCACGGATAAGACTCCGCTCGCCGATCAAATCCAGCCTTACGTTCCTTTTGCAAAACTTGCGATGGCCGGCGACAAAGGCTTTGTTGTCACTTGCTCACAAGTTCCAACGGAGACTTATGCCAATTCCGAAGCTTGTGCCCGAGCGCTGGTTGCTGCTGTCGGCGGCAAGCTGTCTCCGGTCGCAAAGGGGTTCTTGCCGGCTACCGAGGACCCACAATTTCCATTGCTTAACCGCTTTGACAAAGGTGGTTTCCACGTGTGGAGTTATGGAGGCGCAGACGCACAGGCTCACATGACCCACCCTCGTCACATTGCGGATATCTGGAAAGCTGTCTGGGGCGAGACTTCCTAACCCTGGTTGTAAATGGAGTATGGATCCCAGTCTGCATCTTTTACGAGCCGCAGCGCCGCCAGCTGACCGACATGGTAGTAGTCGTGCGCGGGCAAGAA
>JAFAFM010000029.1 GCA_023423495.1 Armatimonadota bacterium | reverse complement strand
CGATTGCATCGAACCTCGCATCAGGCACCGGGACGGCGGTGACATCACCCTTGGCAAGACCCCGAGCAGCCGCTCGATAGAACGTACTTCGGCCCGCTTGGCCGTATCCAATAATCGCGACTTTCATGACTTGGCGGCAGGCACGAACTCTACTTGAACCTTTCGAGGACCAAGTTGTAGGGGCAGAATCCAAAACGCATAGATGCTGGCAAGCAGTATCAGGAAGAGCAGCCAGGGAAACCTGCGTTTCGGCTTGCTATAGAGCCGAGCCACGGCTTGAGATTATGGCAGGTCAGGCAACCAGGGCCTAGGTGTGATATTCGGCGTTGATCCGCACGTATCCATAGCCCAAATCGCAGGTGTACACGGTTGCCATCTCACCCTCACCCAAGCGCAAGTCGATCACGATGTGATCCGACTTCAAAGCGGTGGAAACACGTTTGGGATCGAACGCGGCCGGTCCACCCCGTTCAAAAAGGATATGGGTTTCCCCATTCGCGATGACAGAAAGCACAGCTTCTTCCTTTTGGAACTCCACTCCCGCCCGACCCGCGGCCATCATGATTCGACCCCAATTTGGATCGCATCCGAACATGGCCGTCTTGACCAGTGGAGACTCTGCGATTGTGCGGGCAATCCTAACTGGATCTGCAGTTCCTTGAACCACCACTTCCACGAGCTTGGTCGCCCCCTCACCATCTCGCGCCACCTGCTTCGCCAAGGACACGCACACCCGAGTGAGAGCTGCATCTAATTCCTCTTGCGTCGGTCGATGGCCAGACGCTCCGTTCGCCAATACGATCACCATGTCGTTCGTCGAAGTATCTCCATCGACGGTCATGCAATTAAAGCTCTTCGAGCTTGCGCGTACCAAAGCCGCCTGGAGATCGATGCCTGAAACGTCTGCATCCGTGCAGATGAAGGCGAGCATCGTTGCCATGTTGGGGGCGATCATGCCAGACCCCTTGGCAAAACCGACGATTAACGACGGCCCCATTTCCGCCGAAGCATGCTTTTCAACCAAGTCGGTCGTCAAAAGGGCATCCATAAACGGGCGGGGATCCTCGCCGAGCGCGTTAGAAGCATCCGAGATGCCGTGTTCAACCTTCGCCATGTCGAGCAGTTGCCCGATCACACCCGTTGACGCAACTGCTACCTCATTCGGATCAAGTCCCAGGGCGGTGGCAGTGAGCTCTCCCATCCGCGCCGTATCGCGTTCACCCTGCTCGCCTGTGCAGCAGTTGGCGTTTCCGCTATTCACGACGATCGCCCGCAGCCTCCCATCAGACACGGCTTGCCTAGAAAAGTCCACGCAAGCGGCGCGAACCTGATTCGTCGTGAAGAGTCCAGCGGCAACGGCTGGTGCTTCGCTCATGAGCAAGCCGATATCGTTTCTTCGATTCTTGAGGCCGCATCTAGCGCCGGCAAATTTGAAGGATTTTGGAATAGAGATGGGTGTTGTTGGCATTTCGGGATTAGGGCCAGACTCCTTGAGTCGGCAGGCCGGCATCCTCATCGAAGCCGAACATAAGGTTCATATTTTGAATCGCTTGTCCAGCGGCGCCTTTGATAAGGTTGTCCTGCACAACGCTGATGACCAAAAAGTCGGTGTGCGAATCGGCGGTCACATGGACATCCACTCGGTTGGAGCCCTGTACCTGCTTGGTGGAGGGAACTTGATCTACCAGCCGCACGAAAGTTTCACCTTCGTAGGCTTGCTTTAGGGCAGTCATTGCCCGCTCGACGCTTGAAACGGGGGCGTGAATGGTCGAATAGATTCCCCGGCTGGTCGGCATCAGGTGAGGAGTGAAACGAATCTTTTTGCCCACCTCCTGCTCGATTTCCGGAATGTGTCGGTGCCCGGTCACGGCATAAGCCTTGAATCCACCGGTGATCTCGGAAAACAGGTAGTCCGATTCCTGCCTGGACCTTCCCGCACCACTTACACCCGACTTGGAATCGACGACCGGAATCCCAGTAAGAAACAGAACGACAGGTTTAAGGCCAAGTACCGTGTTAGTAGAATGGCACCCAGGGTTCGCAACTAAGCTAGCGGAGCGGATAGCTTCTCGGTGTCCAGCTTCGGGTAGACCATAGACCGGCGTTTCCGTCAGTCCCGGAGCATCCCACTTGCGCCTGTAAGTTGCCTCGTACTGATCCTTGTCACGCAATCGAAAATCCGCCGACAAATCGATAACCTTTGCCTTGGAAAGAAGGCTCCCTGCACACGACATCGCAAACCCTGCCTCCTGAGCAAGAAAGACAACATCGGCGTCAATCCGGGCGGCATCGAAATTTTCGAGCACTAAGTCGGTGCTTAGCCACGGGCACTCGGAGTTCAGAGGGCTTCCGGCCCGCCTCTCGCTGGTAACCGTCGTCACTCTGGCAAACGGGTGGCTCGCGAGGAGACGCACAAGTTCGGCTCCACCATAACCCGTGGCACCGACTATCGCAACCCGTATTTCCTTTGGCATTTGAAGGTTTAACGATACCTTTGGAAGCTAAAATCAGCGCATGGTCCCGGTTGTTGTCGCGCTTGGCTCGAATGTCGGCGACAGCCTGACGTACCTGCGGGAAGCTGGCGAGGCCTTGCACGGCATTCTCACCGCGTTCAAATTCAGTCCGATCTACCGAACCGTTCCGATGTATGTCGAGGATCAAGCCGCTTACTTAAACGCCGCCGTTTCTGGAAGGACGACCCTGGGACCCCTTGCTTTGCTGGGGAGGCTCAAGGAGTTGGAAGTTCAAATTGGCCGGCAGATTCGCAGTCGATTTGGTCCGAGGGAAATCGATCTGGATTTGGTTTATTACGGCTCGCTCGTCTACGTAGGCCCCCGGTTACAAGTGCCGCACCCAAAGACTTCGGAGCGCCGATTCGTGCTGATGCCCGCATCCGACGTCGTTCCGGATTTGGTTTTGCCGGGCGTCGGCACCATCTCGACATTGCTTTCGCAAACGGAAGATCAAGCTCAAGACGTCGTACCGATCACAGATGCCCTTTTTCCAGTACCAAGCAAGCGATAAGAGCGGAAATCCAGTTCAAGGAACCGTTCAAGCGGGGAGCCTGGACGAGGCGAACCTTGCCCTTACCAGACAGGGCTATAGAGTTCATCAGATCGGAAATCCTGGCGCTCCGGCAACTGCGGCTCCCCCGGTGGTACAAGCCCCAACGCACCGAGCCCCGGTTGTCTCCATGCCTATCGAGCAGTCTTTTCAACGCTCGAGTGCACTCAGCCCCGCACGGCCAGGCCCAGCCCAGCAAGAGCCTTTCCGAAAAACGCGATACAGCACGGAGGCTGATCTGTATTTTCTCTTCAACCAGCTAGCAAGTTATTTCAAGTCGGGCATAAACCCAGCCCAAGCATTTAAAGAAGTTGGGGACAAGCAACGCCGAGCTGACTTCAAAGAGTGCTTGCACTTGGTCGCTGCACGATCTGGCGAGGGTCAGAGCATTGCCGACACGCTCGCGCTCTATCCGTATCTTTTTCCGCCCCATGCGGTGGGCACCGTCCGAGCGGGCGAGACCGGTGGCTACCTTCCCGAAGCGATGGACACCATCGCCGCGCAAGCGGATTCGAGCAGAAAGATGCGACGATGGATGGTGTGGCTAGGGTGGTTCGCGATCGGGATTCCGCCCGTAATTCCAATCGGTCGGGCGCTTTTCAATTCAGTGCTGGCCAGTTGGGCGGTGCAGGATGCCTCCGGAGGAACTGCGCCGGCTGGCTCCACCATCTGGAACGGCTTCGTAAAGGAGTTGTCCGGACCCCTTGGAATCTTTTCCGTAATCATTCTGGTGGTTTTTGTAGTTGGCGCCTTTGCTTGGCAATCGATGGCTTTTCGACGGTTGAGGCACTGGCTCACCCTCATCGTGCCAACGATCGGCAAGCGAGCCAGCGCAGAATCGATGGCCGCCTTTACATGGAACCTCAGCAATCTAAGCCGTGCCGGCATCTCGCCGCGGCAAAGTTATCTGCTCGCCACGGAAACCGTTCCAAACCTTCACATCAAGGAAGCGATGTTG